>NZ_JBGOSN010000002.1:0-236289 GCF_046335115.1 Paracoccus sp. P2
AACGGCTTCACCGCACTCGGCATACCCGAAACTCAAGCCGTGGGATGACTCCGTCGGGGGAAAGGGGAACTCTGACCGTCAGTCAATTTGTGCAACAGAGTCTTGAATCACAGCCGACCGCGCAGGGGAATCCTTTTTGTCAACACACCCTAGCAGTTTCGTCCCCATTCCTTGCCTATAGCCGCGCGTGCAATTGGAAAAAGAGAATTCCCCCTGAACTTATAGAACTACAAGAACAAGAAGGGCTGCGCCCATTTTTGCTGTGGAAGCATCCATGCATCCTGGGCACTCATGGCATCGCGGATCGGCCTTGTCGCGATGCGACGACGCGTGGGCAGCCCCCCTGCCCGGCATCCGCCACCGGACCCGTCCGGTTGCAAACCGAGTCCCACGGGTTCTCCGGCCATGCCGGCTCGGCCAAATCGATATGATATAACATAATAAAACGGCTGGAACTTCGCCGAAAATCGCCCCTTTCGGGAAGATTGCGCCGCCACCCAGCCATTCTGTCACGTTTGCGCCACAGAATAAGACTAGGCCGCCCTTGCGGGAAAACCCTCGGTTTTCCGAAACTCACAAGAGGCGATCATGCGAAATCTGCTTGCGATGCTTGCGGCAACGACCTTTCTGACGGGGGCCGCCCAGGCCGCCACGATCTATCCGCTCGACCGGGCGACGATCCTGGTGAACTCCCCCTTCGATTTCAAGATCGAGCTGGACGAGGTTCATCCCGAAGGCGACGTGGCCGTCACCGTGAACGGCAAGCCCTATGCCGAGATCTTCGGCAAGCCCGCCGAATTCGTGGCCGAGGAAAAGGGCGATGACGACGCGGCCCTCGGCTCGGCCCTGATCCTGCGCGACCTGGCGCTGGCCGAACCGGGCCGATACACGGTCGAGGTCAAGGCCGGCGAGGAAAGCAAGTCGGTCACCTGGGAGGTCTATTCGACCGCCGAGACCCCCAAGGCCAAGAATGTCATCTTCATCCTGGGCGACGGGCTGTCGGTGGCGCATCGCACCGCGGCGCGGATCATGTCCAAGGGCATGACCGAGGGCAAGGCCAACGGCCGCCTGGCCATGGACGACCTGGACCACATGGCCTTCATCGGCACCTCGTCCACCCATTCCATCGCGACGGATTCGGCCAATACGATGTCGGCCTACATGACCGGCCACAAGAGCCGCGTGAACGCGCTTGGCGTCTATGCCGACCGCACCCCGGACAGCCTGGACGATCCCAGGGTCGAAACCATCGCCGAGGCGCTGCGCCGTACCACCAACAAGGCGATCGGCGTCGTCTCGACCTCCGAGCTGCAGGACGCGACCCCGGCCGCGGTCGTGGCCCATACCCGCAAGCGCGCCGACAAGGCCGAGATCGTCGGCATGTTCCACGACATCCAGCCCGAGGTCATCCTGGGCGGCGGCTCGGCCTATTTCCTCAAGGCCGATATCCCCGGCTCGAAGCGCAAGGACGACAAGGACTATATCCAGCTGTTCAAGGATGCCGGCTATGCGCTGGCGACCAGCAGGGATGAACTGGCCGCGGCGGCGGGCAGCAATGCCGGCAAGCTCCTGGGCCTGTTCCACACCGGCAACATGGACACCTGGCTGGACCGCAACCAGCTGAAAAAGGGCACCGTGGACAAGTTCCCCGACCAGCCCGGCCTGGTCGAGATGACGCAATCGGCGCTGGCGCAGCTGTCGAAGAACCCCGACGGCTTCTTCCTGATGGTCGAGGGCGCCTCGATCGACAAGATGTCCCACCCGATGGACTGGGATCGCGCCGTGGTCGAGACCATCGAACTGGACCAGGTCGTGGCCCTGGCCCGCGAATTCGCCGAGGCCAATCCCGACACGCTGATCGTGGTCACGGGCGACCATACCCATGGCGTCTCGCTGATCGGCACGATCGACGACAACCGGCCCGGCGACCAGATGCGCCAGAAGGTCGGCGTCTATGACGAGGCGGGCTTTCCCGACTATGCCGATGCCGATGGCGACGGCTATCCCGACTCGGTCGACGTGGCGCGGCGTTTCGCGATCTTCGCCTCGAACTATCCCGACCATTACGAGACCTGGGGCCCGAAGCTGGACGGCCCGTTCCAGCCCGCAGTGCAGAACGAGAACGGCGAATATGTCGCCAACGACGCCTACAAGGATCTGCCCGGCGCGGTCTTCCGCGAGGGCAACCTGCCCAAGGACAACGACACCGCCGTCCATGCCGTGGACGACATCGTGCTGCAGGCCGCCGGCCCCGGCGCCGAGGCGTTCAAGGGCTATATGGAGCAGTCCGACGTCTACAAGATCCTGGCCGACGTCTTTGCCCTCGGCACCGTGCAGAAGTGAGCCATGCGGCCTGTCCGGGGTTTCCGCCCCGGCCAGGCCGAACCGTATTCGTTGCCGGAGATGCAGGATGACCCGTCCCCAAGACCCGATCCGTTTCCGTCCCGGCCGCCGGGCCTGCCTGGGCGGGCTGGCGGCGCTGCTGGCCCTGGGCGCCCCGGTCCCGGCGCTGGCCCGCGCGCCCGCGCTGACCTTCGACGAGCTTTATGCCGCATACGGCGTGCTGGGGCTGGAGTTCTCGGACAAGGTCAAGCTGCTGACCGGCAAGACGGTCAGCATCCGCGGCTTCATGGCCCCGCCGCTGAAGGCCGAGGCCCAGTTCTTTGTCCTGTCCGAAATCCCGATGGCGCTTTGCCCCTTCTGCTCGTCCGACGCGGACTGGCCGGACAACATCGTCGTGGTCTACCTGGGCCGGCGGCAGACCTTTACCCAGCCCAACCAGATGATCGAGGTGACCGGCCGGCTCGAGCGCGGCTCCTGGATCGACCCCGAAACCGGCTTCGTCAGCCAGCTGCGGCTGCGCGAAGCGCGCTATGCCACGGTCTGAGATCGCACCATGCCCTGCCTGCACCTCGACGCTGCCGAAGTCTCGTTTCCCGGCCTGCCCGCGCCGGTTCTGCGCATCCCGCGGCTGGAGATCGCCGCCGGCAGCCAGGTCGCGGTGATCGGGCCGTCGGGCTCGGGAAAATCCACGCTGGTCAATGTCATCACCGGCCTGGCCCGCCCGACCCAGGGCCGCGTGTTCTGGGACGAACGCGACATCGCGCGACTTTCCGAAGGCGCGCGCGACCGCTGGCGCGGCGCCAATATCGGCCTGGTCATGCAGGATTTCCACCTGTTTCCAGGGCTTTCGGCGCTGGAGAACGTGCTGCTGCCCGCCCGGCTGGCGCGCGTGGCGGACGGCGCCATCCGGGCACGCGCGGGCGCGCTTCTGTCCCGCGTCGGCCTGTCGCGGCCGGACCAGCCGGTCGAGACCCTGTCGCGCGGCGAGATGCAGCGCGTCGCGGCCGCGCGCGCGCTGCTGCGCGACCCCGGCGTGATCGTCGCGGACGAACCGACGGCCAGCCTCGATGCCGAGAACGGCGCGGTCATCGCCGGCCTGTTGCTGGAACTGGCCGCGCAGACCGGCGCCACGCTGATCGTCGTCACCCATGACCAGCGCCTGATCTCGCGCCTGCCGCGCCGGATCGCCATGGCCGACGGCACCGTCCGGTCGGACAGCATGGCAGAGGTCCGGCCATGATCCGCTTTGCCCTGGCCGACCTGAAACGGCTCTGGGCCGGTTCCGTGGTGATCGTCCTGCTGGTCGCGCTGGCGGTGGCGCTTGGCGTCGGCGTCACCTTGCAGGAACGCGCGCTGCGCCTGGGCAGCGCCCGCGCCGCCGAGAAATTCGACGTGATCGTCGGCGCGCCGGGCAGCGAAACCCAGCTGGTGCTGTCCGCGGTCTTCCTGCAACCGGCCGCCCTGCCCCTGATGCCGGGCGAGGTGCTGGCCGAGCTGAACGACGACCCGCGCGTGGAATGGGCCGCGCCGGTGGGTTTCGGCGACTTCCATGCCGGCTACCCGATCGTCGGCACCACCACCACCCTGATCGAGGGCACCGCGGGCGGCTTTTCCCGGGGCGGGATGTTCAGGACCGAGGGCGAGGCCGTCGTCGGCTCGGCCGTGCCGCTGCAACCGGGCGAGACGATCGTGCCGACCCATGGTCAGGTCGAACAGGGCGGGCACGAACACGAAGGCGTCCGGTATCGGGTCAGCGGCCGGCTGAACCCGACCGGCACGCCCTGGGACCGGGCGATCCTGGTGCCGATCCAGGCGGTCTGGCATGTGCATGGCATGGGCCTTGCGCCCGGCCACGACGAACACGGGCAGGGGCAGGGGCACGGGCACGAGGATGAACATGCCGGACACGACCACGCCGGACACGACGCCGCGCATGAAAACGACGAGGCGCATGGCCATCGCGGCCTGGATGCCGACGCGCCCCTGGACGAGGACTGGCACCGCGGCGCACTGCCCGGCCTGCCGGCCGTCCTGGTCAAGCCCAGGACCATCGCCGACGCCTACAGGCTGCGCCAGGATTATCGCGCGGACGGCCGGACGCTTGCGGTCTTTCCGGGCGAAGTCCTGACCAGCCTTTATGCGACGCTGGGCGATGCCCGGCAGGTGCTGGCGGTCATCGCTTCCGGGACGCAGCTTCTGGTCGCGGCGGCGCTGCTGATGGTGACGGTGATCCATGTCGGCCAGCGCCGGCGGCAGATCGGCGCATTGCGGGCCTTTGGCGCGCCGCGGTCGGCAGTGTTCGGGATCGTCTGGCTTGAATTGTCCATGCTGGTCGGGCTTGGCATCCTGCTGGGCTACGGCGGCGGCTACCTGGCCGCCAGCCTGCTGTCGCGCGCCTTCGCCATGCAGCGCGGCTTCAGCCTGCCGGTCGGCTTCACGCCCGAGGATGGCGCGACGCTGGCGATCCTGGTCGCGGCCGCGGCGCTTCTGGCGGCGCTGCCGGCCTGGCTGGCCTATCGCCAGCCGCCGGCCGCCGCCTTGCGCGGCTGACCGCCGACCGGGTTCCGCCGACAGGGCGACCCCTCGACGCCACTTCATATTTGCGATTTAGACCACTGAAAATCATCTATATATTTTCAAGCATCAAAGAGATTGGCGCCGTGGACCGCCAACCGACCGCGACATCCCGACGGCATGGTCGCCAGCAGCGAAATTGCCGCGCTCACCCGAAATCACGCGGGCAAGCAAGGGGAAAACCTGGCGATTCCGACAGGTTGCCGGTTTTCCCTGCATGATGAATTCTTGGTCATCGACGCTCTTGCTTGTTTGTCGCGTTTCCTCGGTATCTGGGTTCATTTCAATGTTCTATGCTGCGCTTTTGGTCCTGCTGACCCTGTCCGCCGCCGGCACCCACCTGGCGCTGACCGGCCCTTCGGAAAGCCATGCCGGCACCGCCCATCCGGCAAGCGCCACCGCACCCCACAGCGTCCCCGAGATCGACCTGTTCGCGGGTGCATCGGTCCTGATGATCGCGGTGATCGTCGGGCTTCTGCTTTGGGAATGGCGCCGGCGTTCGGCCAACCCGTGACCGACAGCGCCGACCCCTCGGACCCGGCCGCGGTTGGCGGCGCCGGCCCGGATCATGGGCAGGCGGAGGCGCCGGCGCCGCAAGCGCCCCTTCTTGCAAGCGGCTGGCGCAGGCTTGGCCTTTTCGCCGCCCTGCTGCTGGGCGAGCTGCTGATCGTCGCCTTCTGCTACCAGTTCCTGGTCGAGATCGAATGCACGGATTTCCAGACGCCGCGGGCCTGCCTTGCGCTGCGCGAGGGGCTGGGACGGCTGCTTGCCCTAGCCCTGCTTGCCGGGCTGGCGATGACCGCGCGGCGCCAGCTGTTCGGCTTCCTGGGCGCGGGCGGCATCGGCGCGGGCGACCTGTCGCCCGGCACCGCAGCGGCCGCGATGCTGGCGGGGCTGGCGATCATGCTGCTGCCGGTGCTTTGGGGCGACATGACCGCCAGCCTGGCGCCGCTTGCCCTGGCCCTTGCCGCGGGCGCCGCCATTTCGGTCGCAGCGGCGCTGGCCGGGACCGCGCCCATCGCCTGCTGGCTTTCGGTGCTGCGCCGGGGCGGCCCCTGGCTGTGGGCGGCCATGGGGATCGCGCTGCTCTCGCCGGAACTGACCGGGCTTTTCAACGGCACCTGGGGCTGGCCGCCCCTGACCGCCGCCACCTTCGAGCTGGTGCTGCGCCTGCTTGCCCTGCTGCCCGGCAGGGTCGTGGCCGCCCCGAATGAGATGGTGATCGGCTTTGACGATTTCCTCATCCGCGTGGGCGACCCATGCTCGGGCATGCAAGGCTTTGCGCTCATCACCCTGGTGATGGCCGGGTTCATCGCGCTCGAGCGGCGGCGCCTGCGCCTGCCTCTGGCACTGGTGCTGCTGCCGGTCGGGCTGCTGGCCAGTTTCGGCCTCAACGTGCTGCGCATCGCGGCCCTGATCTGGATCGGGGCGCGCATATCGCCCGACCTGGCGGTCAATGCCTTTCACAGCTACGCGGGCTGGCTGCTGTTCACCCTGCTGAGCATCGGGATGATCGGCGCGGCGCATCTGGTGCCGGCGCTGTGGCGCGGCGAAAAGCCCGGCCCGGCCTTTGGCGCAAAGACAGCCGCCTTCCGGCACGATCCGGTCAGCGCGATGTTGGTGCCGCTGCTGGTCCTGCTGCTCTCGGGGCTTTTCGTATCGACATTCTTCACCAATCCCGAGGCGGCCTACCCATACCGGGTGCCGGCGATGGGCGCGGGGCTGGTCCTGTTCCTTCCGGTCTGGGCCCGGCTCGACTGGCGCGTCGATCCGCTGCCGCTGCTGGCGGGCGTCGCGGTCGGTATCATGTGGATTGCCGCCGGCGTCGCTGCGGGGGCCGAGCCGGCCCCGCCGCCCTTCGCCGGGCTCGGGCTTGCGGCGGCAAGCTGGATCGTCCTGCGCCTGGTCGGCACCGTGCTGCTGGTGCCCCTGATCGAGGAGGCGGCCTTCCGGGGCTACCTGCTGGGCCACCTGCTGAAACTGCCCGGCCCGGCCGGCCAGGCAGGCGCCGTTCTGGTTTCCTCGGCCGCCTTCGCGCTGCTCCATGACAGCGGCGCGGCGGCCTTCGTCGCCGGGCTGGCCTTTGCCGCGGTCTACAAGCGCCGCGGCAGGTTGACCGACGCGGTATGGGCGCATGCGGCGGCGAACCTCGTGGTCTTCGCCGCCGCGGCGGCCAGCGGCAACTGGGCATTGATCTGAACACGGGCGCGACGACGGAAAAGCGACGCCCCAAGGGATCGGGGCGTCGCGGGCAGGCCGGGGGGTGTTGAGCGAACCCACCGAAGGCGGGCGACCCGCAGCCCGATCCCGGCCTATCCTGCGGCGAACTGGTTCATGGTATTGGCATGCCCGCCCGCCTTCAGCGCGCGTTCGCCCGCCACCATCTCCTTGAACGTGTCGCCCAGGTCCGAGCCGACCTCGTGCTGGTGCCTGACCGCCGAGATGCCGCGGCGGATCTCCTCGCGCTGCACGGTCTGCACATAGGCCAGCATCTTTTCCGCGCCGAAATTGCCGCGGCTGAGTTCGTCCACCGGCTTGGCGGTCAGGTGGAAGGTCGCAGCATGGTCAGGTTGCGGAACACGCCCGCGCGGGCCGATATGTCGGCCTGGAAGCGTTGCAGCCGGGCGTCGGCCTCGCGGTCCTGGCCGGTATCGTCGAAATCGGGCTTCATCAGCGCACTGCCGTCACGATGGTCGGCCTTGCCGATCCGGCCCTCGGCCAGCCATTGTGCCCGCAGCTGCTTGCGCAGGCTCAGCGTCCAGTTGAAGCCGGGCGCGTTGTTATGGGTCAGCTTGGCATCGGGCACCGCCTTGCGGATCTCGGCCACCATGCCGGCGATCTCGTCCACGTTGGGCGTATCGGTCTCGATCCACAACAGGTCGGCGCCGCCCAAGGTCAGCGAGGCGATGCAATCCTCGATCACGCGCCGGCGCCCCGTGCCCTCGCGGATCGGGTTTGCGTCCATGATCGGCTCCACCTTCAGCCATTTGATGTATTGCCGAAAAGGTCTTTCTGCTCATGATGCTTCCTTTCCGCATGATCGGTCCGGGAATCGGCAGGCGCGGCCGGCGGCAAGGCGGGGCATCCGGGGCAAGCGGCCCGCCAAAGGGAGCAAGCGTGCGGATGATGTCCATCGGGGCCCCTCAGTCCAGCGCGTTCAGCACGGCATAGGCCGGCAGGGTGATAAAATCGGGCAAGGTCTCGGCCGTCGCCGCCTCTCGCAGGATGCGCGCGGCCGCGGCGTAATGGCCGCGATGGAGCCCGTTCGGGCCCAGCCGGTCGAGGATGCGGACGATCTCGGCTTGCATCAGATCGCCCTGCCATGCGGCGCTCTCCAGCGCGACCGCGGCGCAGCCATTGCCACAGCTGGGCACGGCTGATCTCGGCGGTGGCGGCATCCTCCATCATGTTTCGGATCGGCACCGCACCGCGGCCCGACAGCCATTGCGCCAGGTATTCGACGCAGACCTGGATGTTCAGCCGCACGCCCGCCTCGGTGATCCGGCCCTGATGCGGGTTCAGCAGCATCGCGGGCTCGATATGGCTGAAGACATGGTCCCAGCAGCCCGATGATCTCGACCCGGCGATCCTCCAGCGCCGGCGGAACGAAGGCGGCCTGCCAGATGCCCTGCCGGATCTCGCGCGTTTGCGGCAGATAGTCGGGCAGATCGCGCCCGGTCGATGCGGTCCGGAACTGGCTCTATGCCCGGCGCAATTACGTCGATAGGCTGGACCGCGCGGCCGAGAAACTGGCCGAGGCGCTGGCGCGGCACCGCAACGAGCCACATATGGCGCTGACCGGCCGGCTGGCCGCGCATGGCATCGCGGTGCGCATCCTGCCCGCCCCGGTCAGGGGCGAGCTGATGCTGTCCGAACTGCTGGGGCAGTCCAGCCGCCGGTTCCAGATCGGCGCGCTACGACGTGGAACTGCTGGGCCACCGCTTCGGTGCCAGTTTCGAGCAGACCGCGCATCGTATGTCCACGCTGCAACGCCCCGAGGCGCGCGGCATCCCGTTCTTCTTCGTGCGGCGGGACCGGGCCGGGGGCAGCCGTGGCGCGGCAGCGGCAAGCCGGCCGGCCATGCTGCCGCTTGCCAGCGCCCGCGCCAGAAGCTAGGGAAGGCGCGTCGGTTTCCGCAAGGAATTGAAAGGGAATCCGCCGGGGCGCCCGCAGGCGTCCCGAACCGGAACTGCCCCCGCAACTGTAGGCGGCGAGCAGGATGCGAGAATGCCACTGTGGCTCCGCGCCATGGGAAGGCCGCATCCCTGCCGTGACCCGCCAGTCAGGAGACCTGCCGACGACGTTTGACCAATCCGAGCGGGTCGGCTCGGGAGGGGTTGCGACCGGCATTCGCCCGGTCTCCATCCGCTCATCCGGCCTGTTCATGATGTAGCGGAAGGAAACATCATGCCAAGGCTCACCACGGCGATGATCGCCACGTTCACCCTGGCGCCGATGGCGGCGTTCGGGGCCACCGAATACCCGCTGACGCTGACCAGCTGCGGCCACGAAGTCACTTTCGACAAGGCGCCCGAAAGCGTCGTCAGCGTCGGGCAAAGCACGACCGAGATCCTCTACATGCTGGGGCTGGCCGACAAGGTGGCGGGCACGGCGCTGTGGATCAACCCCGTCCTGCCCGAATTTGCCGAGGCGGATGCCGGGGTCGAGCGGCTGGCCGACAACGCCCCCAGCTTCGAAAGCGTGCTGGCCAAGAAGCCTGGGCTGGTGGTCACGGCCTATGAATGGATGATCGGCCCGCAGGGCGTGGTCGGCACACGCGAGATGTTCGACGACGCGCAGATCCCCAGCTGGATCATGCCCACCGAATGCGTCGGCAAGGACAATACGCAAAGCATGGACGGCGCGCGCTCGGTCCTGTTCGACACCGCGCTGCTCTACCAGGGCATCGAGGAACTGGCGGCGATCTTCGACGTGCAGGATCGCGGGGCCGCGGTGATCGCCGACCTGAAGGCACGCGAGGCGGCGGCGGTCGAGCGGGCGCAGGCGCTGGACCTGCCCGAAACGGTGTCGGGCCTGTTCTGGTATTCCTCGGCCGAGATCGAGATCGACCCCTATGTCGCGGGTGCCAATGGCGTGCCGGGCTGGATGATGTCCAAGCTGGGGGTCAGGAACGTCGTCGCCTCGGCCGAGGAATGGCCGACCGTGGGCTGGGAAACCATCAGCAAGGCCAATCCCAGCTTCATCGTTGCCGCCGAGATGAACCGGCGCCGCTTTCCGGCCGACGACATCGCCGTCAAGCGGGATTTCCTGACCTCGGACCCGGTGACGAGCGAGATGGGGGCGGTAAAGAACGACCGCATCCTGACCATGCCGGCCAATGCGATGGACCCCTCGGTGCGCGCGATCTATGCGCTGGAATCGCTGGCTGACTCGCTGGCCGGGTTCGACCTGAAATGAGGGCGCGCGCCGCGACCCGCAGCACGGGGCGCAATCGGGGCTGGCTGTGGCTGGCCCCCGCCGTGCTGGTCGCGGCGCTGCTCTTCGGAACGGCGGTGGGCGAGACGCGCATTCCGCTGGCCACCGTCATCGAGGTGCTGGCGGTCAAGGCCGGGCTTGGCTCGGCCGCGCTCGATCCGATCGACGCCAGCGTGATCTGGCATTACCGGCTGTCGCGGGCGGTGGTCGCGGCCTGCGGTGGCGCAAGCCTGGCGCTGTCGGGGCTGATCCTGCAGGCGCTGCTGCGCAACCCGCTGGCCGAGCCCTATCTGCTGGGGATTTCGGCCGGGGCCTCGACCGGGGCGGTCACGGTCGCGGTGGCGGGGATCGGCGCGGGGCTGCTCAGCATGTCGGCGGGCGCCTTTGCCGGGGCGCTGACCGCCTTCGCGCTGGTGGCGGCGCTGGCGCGCGCCGCCGGCGGCGGGACCGGGATGCGCGGCGCCGGGGTCATCATCCTGGCGGGCATCGCCGGCTCGCAGATGTTCAACGCGCTGACCGCGCTGATCATCGCGCAATCGGCCAGCGCCGAGCAGGCGCGCGGCATCATGTTCTGGCTGCTGGGCAACCTGTCCGGCGTGCGCTGGCCCGACAGCTGGGTCGCGGTCCCGATGGCGGCGCTGGCGCTGGGGGTGGCGCTGTGGCATGCGCGCGCGCTCGACGCCTTTGCCTTCGGCGCGGAAAGCGCCGCGTCGCTGGGCATCGACCTGCGGCGCACGCAGGTGCTGCTGATCGGAACGGCCTCGCTGGCGACGGCGATCATGGTCTCGATCGCCGGGGCCATCGGCTTCGTCGGGCTGGTGGTGCCGCATGCGATGCGCATCCTCGTCGGGCCGCGCCATGCCAGGCTGGTCCCGGCGACGGCGCTGGCGGGGGCGGTGTTCCTGGTGCTGTCCGACGTCGTCTCGCGCATCGTCATTCCCGGCCAGGTGCTGCCCATCGGCGTCATCACCGCGCTGGTCGGCGCGCCCGCCTTTGCCGTGGTCATGATCCGGGGAAGGCAACGATGACGCCCATCCTGGAAGCCGTCGGCGCCAGCCATGCCGTGCGCGGCCGCGAGATCCTGTCCGACATCAGCCTGCGCCTGCATCCGGGCGAGACCCTGGGCCTGATCGGGCCGAACGGATCGGGCAAGTCGACGCTGATGGGGATGATGGCGGGCCTGCTGCGCCCCAGCCGCGGAGAGATCCGGCTGGAAGGCCGTCCCATGGCCCGGCTGGGCCGGCGGCAGATCGCGCGGCGGCTGGCGCTGGTCGCGCAATCGGCCGAGACGGCCGAACGGATCACCGTGCGCGATGCGGTGGAGTTGGGCCGCACGCCCTGGCTTGGCCCGCTGCGGCCATGGGGTGCCCAGGACGACGACGCCGTCGCGGCGGCCCTCGATGCCGTGGACATGGCGCATATGGCGGGGCGCGACTGGGCCTCGCTGTCGGGGGGCGAGCGCCAGCGCGTCCATATCGCGCGCGCCCATGCGCAGGCCCCGCGCGTCCTGCTGTTGGACGAGCCGACGAACCATCTCGACATCCATCACCAGATCGCCATCCTCGACCTGGTCGCGCAGCTTTCCGTCACCACCGTCATCGCGCTGCACGACCTGCATCACGCGCTGCGCTGCGACCGGATCATGGTGCTGCGCGCGGGCCGCTGCGTGGCGCTTGGCCCGCCGATGGAAATCCTGACCCCGGCGCTGATCCGCGAGATCTTTGCCGTCGAGGCCGAGATCATCCCCCATCCTGGCGGGGGCCGGCCGGTCTTTGCCTTCCAACGCCTTGCCTGAAGGGACATCCCATGCTGCTTCGCGCCGCGCTTCTTGCCTGCCTGCTGCCCGCCGCCGCCCTGGCCGAGACGCATGAGGTCAGGATGCTCAACCGCAATGCCACCGGCCCGATGCCCTTCGAGCCGGACTACCTGGTGGTCCAGCCCGGCGACACGGTCCGGTTCATCGCCGCCGATCCCGGCCACAATGCCGCCACCATCGCCGGGATGATCCCCGAGAGCGGCGAGAAATTCGTCGGCAAGATCGACGAGGAAATCGAAGTCACGCTGGACGCCGAGGGCATCTGGGGCGTCAAATGCTCGCCGCATTTCACCATGGGCATGGTGATGCTGATCCAGGTCGGCGACAGGCCCGCGACCGAGGCCGACCTGCCCGACGACCTGCCCCCCGCCGCGCGCCAGAGGATGCTGGAAATCCTTGAACGCCGAAAAGCGGACTGAGCCGGGGCCGCGTCGCATTGCAGCACAGGAGGGCGGCGCGGGCCTGCCCCCTCCCGCGGACTGCGCATCGGCGCGGGACTGGGAAAACCGATCTGCCTGGGCACCCGGCGCGGCGGGAATGGGGGGCGAAACAGGGCACGGGAAGCGCGCGCTGCGGGCAGGCAGGACGCTCGCGGGCTTTGCAGCCGGGGGCGATCCTCGTCGCAGGCGCGGGGTTCTTCAGGGCCAGCCCGTACGCATCGACCAGCCGGCCGGCCGGCAGTCCAAGATGCGGGCCGGGGCCACACTTTACGACATGAGCGGACTCGGCGCATTCAAGGCGCTGGACGCCCCGATCCGGCGCAGCCTGCTGCCCGCGCAAGGCTGATGATCGGGCGAGACGGTTCCGCCGATGATCAGCGGGGCGCAAGCGCCCACCGTCCCGCCGGTCCGTTCGCGCATCAGGCGACGGCCCTATTGCGCCGCCTGGGCCAGCGGCCATTCCTTGGCGACCATGGTCAGCACGTCGTATTGCGCCACGACCTCGCCCTTCTGGTTCGTCACCTGGCAATCCCAGCGCACTTCGCCATGGCCGGCATTCTCGCGCGGGTTGATCTCCTTGCAGGTCAGCCGCACCTGCAGCGTGTCGCCGAAATAGACCGGGGTCAGGAAGCGCAGGTTGTCCACGCCGTAATTGGCCAGGACCGGACCCGGATTCGGCTCGACGAACAGGCCCGCCGCAAAGCTGGCGATCAGGTAGCCATGCGCGACGCGGTCGTCGAAGAACGGATTCGCCTTGGCCGCCGCCTCGTCCATATGGGCATAGAAGGTGTCGCCGGTGAAATGGGCGAAATGCTCGACATCCTCGCGGGTGACGGTGCGGCTCGCCGTGACCAGCTGGTCGCCGATGCGCAGCTCGGCCAGCGACTTGCGGAAGGGATGCACACCCTGCTGCACGTCGGCGCCCTCGATCCAGCGCCCGGTGACGGCGGAGAGCAGCCGAGGCGCGCCCTGGACGGCGGTGCGCTGCATGTAATGCTTGACGCCGCGAATGCCGCCCATCTCCTCGCCGCCCCCCGCGCGCCCCGGCCCACCATGGACCAGCGGCGCGAGCGGCGAGCCATGCCCGGTCGAGGATTTGGCCGAGGCGCGGTTGCCGATCAGCACCCGGCCGTGCCAGGGCGCCGCACCCAGCACCGCCTGCTCGGCGACCTTGGGATCGTCGGTAAAGACCGATGTGACCAGCGAACCGCGGCCCAGCCGCGCCAGCGCCACCGCCTCGTCCAGGTCGTCATAGGGCATGACCGTCGAGACGGGACCGAAAGCCTCGACCTCATGCACCGCCGTCGCCTGGAAAGGGCTGGCGGCATACATCAGCACCGGGTTCAGGAAGGCGCCCTTGGCGGCATCGCCCGAGGTCACGCGCACCGCGTCGGGATCGCCCGCCACGATCTCGGCCGCCGCCTGCAGGTCGCGGATGCGCTCGCGCACCTCCTCGCGCTGGTCGAGGCTGGCCAATGGCCCCATGCGCACCCCCTCGTCGCCCGGCAGGCCCAGCGGCGTCTTGCCCAGCCGCTCGTCCAGCGCGGCGACCAGCGCATCGACCTGGGCGCGGGGCGCGATGACGCGGCGGATCGCGGTGCATTTCTGCCCGGCCTTGACCGTCATCTCGCGCGCGACCTCGCGCACGAACAGGTCGAATTCCGGCGTGCCCGCCACCGCGTCCGGGCCCAGGATCGAGGCGTTCAGGCTGTCCGCCTCCATGGTGAAGCGCACGGAATTGGCGACGATCGCCGGATGGGTCTTGAGCTTGCGCCCGGTCCAGGCCGAGCCGGTGAAGGTCACGGCATCCTGT
Organism: Paracoccus sp. P2; assembly: GCF_046335115.1. NCBI lineage: Bacteria > Pseudomonadati > Pseudomonadota > Alphaproteobacteria > Rhodobacterales > Paracoccaceae > Paracoccus > Paracoccus sp. P2. The sequence continues at coordinate 14,423 of NZ_JBGOSN010000002.1, forward strand.
TCGGTCACATGGTCCAGCAGATCCCCGACCGAGCCGCAGATCAGTTGCAGCGCGCCTTCCGGCAGGATGCCGGTCTCGACGATGCGGCGCACCATCAGCTCGGTCAGATAGGCGGTCTGGCTGGCGGGCTTGACCAGGCAGGGCATCCCGGCCAGCAGCGTCGGCGCGATCTTTTCCAACATGCCCCAGATCGGGAAGTTGAAGGCGTTGATATGCACCGCCACGCCATGCAGCGGCGTCAGGATATGCTGGGCACTGAAGCTGCCGTCCCTGGACAGCGGCTCGACATCGCCATCGGTCAGCACGCGGGTATTGGGCAATTCGCGCCGGCCCTTGGAGGCATAGGTCAGCATGGTGCCGATGCCGCCCTCGATATCCACCCAGCCGTCGGCGCGGGTGGCGCCGGTATGCAGGCTTTCGGCGTAGAACTCCTCTTTCTGCGCCATCAGCGCCAGGCCCAGGGCCTTGAGCATGCCGGCGCGTTCGTGAAACGACATGGCGCGCAGCTTCGGCCCGGCCACCTCGCGGCCATGGGCCAGCGCGGCGGCGAAGTCGATGCCGGTCGAATCGATCACGGCCACCGGCTCGCCGGTGGCGGCGTCCAGCAGGGCCTGGCCCGGCTTGTCGCCGGGGGTCCAGCGCCCGCAGACATAGCTTTCAAGACGGCGCGGAGTGGTCATGGGCGTTTCCTCGGTCAATCTTCGTTTTGGTCAGGCGGCAAGGCCGCGCCTGTCGGGGCACGGCCGCAAGCACCGATTCAGAGGCCAAGCGCGGCCAGATGTTCCGACACCAGCGCCTCCCAGCGGGCCAGCAGCGCCTCGTTCGGACTGTGGCGCAGGCCGAAGCGCGCCAGCGTGTCATAGCGCGCCGAATGGGCCACGCCGAAGCCGGCCGCGACGCGCGGCTGCCAATAGGCGACGGCAGCGCGGGCTTCCTCGCGCCCGGTCTCGGTCTGGGCGATCTGCTCCAGCCCCTCAAGGCCCAGCTCGGCATGGCGCGCCTCGCGCGGGGCGATCTCGCGGAACACCTCGGCCAGCGGACCGTAGGAGACGCGGGTCAGCTCGGTCATCTGCACCCCGGTCGCCAGCCCTTGCAGCACGTTCATCACCACCGCATCGGTCCAGCCGGCGATGGGATAATGGAACACCGACAGCCGCATGTCGCCCGGCCGGCGCGCGGTGCCCAGATCGGCATCGCGCTCGACCCGCGCCGCCCAGTCATGGCTGGTCTGATAGCGCGCGGCATCGGTGCCGAACTCGGCCATCACCCGCAGCACGCGCTCGGCATGGTCGGCCTTTTCCAGCGTGATGCGGCTGGCGGCGATGCGCTCCTTGATGCCGGGGGCCAGGTTGATCGCATCGGCAAAGCCGGCCGAGGCGGCCAGCTCGCTGTCGACAAAGGACGACATCAGCCGCAAAAGCTCGCCGCGATAGCGGGCGGGCGCGTTGCCGGGCGCGGTCAGCACCCCGCCCTGCGCCAGGTAGTCCTCGATATTCATGGTATCGGACATGGGTTCCCCTCCTGCGCCCGGATCATTCGTCATAGGTGACGACCACGCGGTCGCTGATCGGATAGGCCTGGCAGGACAGCACATAGCCGGCACGGACCTCGTAATCCTCCAGCGCGTGGTTCACCGCCATCTCGACCTCGCCCTCCAGCACCTTGCAGCGGCAGGTCGAGCAGACGCCCGCCTTGCAGGAATAGGGCGCGTCCATGCTGTTGGCGAGCGCGGCTTCCAGGATCGTCTCGCCCTCGCGCGGCATCTGGAAGCTGCGGGTGGCGCCGTCCAGCGTCACGGTGGCCGCGACCCCCTTGCCGGCACCAGCGGCCTGGGCCGAGACGGGCCGGGCCTTGGCGCGGCCGGGCTGGCTGGAGGCGAACAGCTCGAACTTGATCTGCTCGTCGCGCAGCCCGTGGTCGCGCAAGGACGCCGCGACGGTCAGCATCATCGGTTCCGGGCCGCAGATGAAGGCGGTGTCCACGGCCTCGGCATCCAGCCAGTGCTGGAACAGCGCCGCCATCTTGGCCTCGTCGATGCGGCCGGTGAACAGGTCGATCTCCTGCCCCTCCTGCTCCAGCACATGGATGACCGAGAAGCGGCCGAGATAGAGGTTCTTCAGATCCTCCAGCTCCTCGCGGAACATGATGGTGTTGATCTGGCGGTTGGCATAGACCAGCGTGAACTGCGCGCGCGGCTCGCGCGCCAGCACGGTCTTGATGATCGACAGGACCGGCGTGATGCCCGAGCCGGCGGCAAAGCCCAGATACTGCTTTTCCGCCTCGGGCTCGATCGGGGTGAAGAACTTGCCCATCGGCGGCATCGCCTCGATCTCGTCGCCCGGCGCCAGGTTCTCGTTGGCCCAGGTGCTGAAGGCGCCGCCATCGACGCGCTTGATGCCGACGCGCAGGGTGCCCTCGTCCTTGCCGGCGCAGATCGAATAGGAGCGGCGCAGCTCCTCGCCGTCGAAATCGCGGCGGAAGGTCAGGTATTGGCCCTGGGTGAAGTCGAACAGCGCGCGGTCCTCGTCGCGGGGCGCCAAGGTGACGACCACCGCGTCGCGCGTCTCGCGGCGCACGTCGATGACCTTCAGCGGGTGGAAGCGTGCCATGGGGGTATCCTTCCTGAAGCGGGTCGCCTTCTTACAGGCATTTGAAATAGTCGAAGGGTTCCAGACAGTCCTTGCAGCGATAATTCGCCTTGCAGGGGGTCGAGCCGAACTGGCTGATCTTTTCGGTATTGGTCGAGCCGCAGCGCGGGCAGGCGATGGTCAGGTTGGCGCCGGTCATCCGGGCGATGCGCCCGGCCAGCACCCCGTCCGCCGCCGTGCCGTCCACGGGGGGGACAATGCCATAGGCACGCAGCTTTTCCCGGCCCTCCGGCGTGATCCAGTCGGTGGTCCAGGGCGGCGACATCTGGCGCTCCAGCCGCAGCTTGTCGATGCCGTGGCCGCGCAGCGCGGTCTCGATATCCAGGTTAATGATGCTGGTCGCGGGACAGCCGGAATAGGTCGGCGTGACCCGGACGACCAGCGTATCGCCCTGCCATTCGACGCCGCGGATGATGCCCAGGTCGGTCAGGCTGATGACCGGGATCTCCGGGTCGGGCACCTCGGACAGCCAGCCCCAGACCTGCTCGACGCTGGGATGGGTCGCAGCGGCCATGGCGCCTTACCAGCTGGCGCCGGGATAGGCGCGTTGCAGGAACTGCATCTCGGCCAGGATATAGCCCAGATGTTCCGTGTGGATGCCCTGCTTGCCGCCCTTATGCGCGAAATCGCTTTCGGGGATCTGCAAGGTCGCCTCACCCAGCACATGGCGCAGCGAGGCGTCCCAGCCGGCGCGCAGGCTGGCCGGATCGGGGGCAATGCCGCGCGCGGCCATCTGGGCATCCTTGTCGTCGCCCAGGAACATCTCTCCGGTATAGGGCCAGAGCGCGTCCAGCGCCTGCTGCATGCGGCGATGGCTTTCCTCGGTCCCGTCGCCCAGCCGCACCACCAGGTCGGACGAGCGTTCCAGGTGATAGGCGACCTCCTTGCCGGCCTTGGCCGCGATCTCGGCCACGCGCGGGTCCGACGAGGCCGCCAGCCCCTTCAGCAATTCATGGTGCCAGGCGTCGAACAGGAACTGCCGCATCAGCGTATGGCCGAAATCGCCGTTCGGACGCTCGCAGATCAGCAGGTTGCGGAAATCCCAGGCGTCGCGCAGATAGGCCAGGTCGTCGGCCGAGCGGCCCTGCCCCTCGACCTCGCCGGCAAGCCCCAGCCACAGCTGGGTCTGGCCGATCAGGTCCAGCGCCACGTTGGCCAGCGCGATGTCCTCCTCCAGCGCCGGCGAATGGCCGCACCATTCCGAGACGCGATGGCCCAGGATCAGCGTCGAGTCACCGAGGCGCAGCAGGGTTTCGAACAGCGCCTCCTGGCCCTCGTCGGGCTGGGGCACGGCGGGATGGGCCGGATGGGCCTCGGCCTCGCGCCGGGCCAGTTCCGCCACCTGGGGCGTGTTCATGTCGGGCAGCGACGGCATCACATATGCCCCACTTCTTCGGGAATGTCGAAAAAGGTCGGGTGGCGATAGACCTTGGCGTTCGAGGGCTCGAAGAGCGGCCCCTTGTCCGAGGGGCTCGACGCGGTGATCTGCGCCGAGGGCACGACCCAGATCGACACGCCCTCGTTCCTGCGAGTATAGACGTCGCGGGCGTTCATGATCGCCATTTCGGCGTCGGGCGCGTGCAGGCTGCCGACATGGCGGTGGTTCAGCCCGTGCTGGCCCCGGATGAAGACCTCCCAGAGCGGCCATTCCTTGGACATGGTTCTCTCCCTAAACTTGGTTCTGCGACTGGCGCGTGTTCCTGGCGATGACGGGTTATTCGGCGGCCTGCGCCCGGCGGGCGGCGGCCTTCTCGGCATGGGCCATCAGCCCCTCGCGGAACCAGGCGCCGTCCTCCCAGGCCTTGACGCGGGCGCCCAGCCGGTCCTTGTTGCAGGGCCCGTTGCCGGCGATCACGTCGAAGAATTCCGACCAATCCGGCTCGCTGAAATCGTAGCCACCCTTTTCCTCGTTCCATTTCAGGTCCGGGTCGGGGACGGTCAGGCCCAGGTATTCCGCCTGCGGCACGGTCTGGTCGACGAATTTCTGCCGCAGCTCGTCATTGGTGTTGATCTTGATCTTCCAGGCCATCGACTGCGCCGAATGCACCGAATCCTTGTCCGAAGGCCCGAACATCATCAGCGCCGGATACCAGAAGCGGTTCAGCGCGTCCTGCGCCATGCGCTTCTGCGCCGGCGTGCCCTGGGCCAGCTTCATCATCACCGCATAGCCCTGGCGCTGGTGGAAGCTTTCCTCCTTGCAGATGCGGATCATGGCGCGGGAATAGGGACCATAGCTGGTGCGCTGCAGCGGCACCTGGTTCATGATCGCCGCGCCGTCGACCAGCCAGCCCACCGCGCCCATGTCCGCCCAGGTCAGCGTCGGATAGTTGAAGATCGAGGAATATTTCATCTTGCCGGCATGCAAGAGTTCCATCAGCTCGTCGCGCGAGACGCCCAGCGTCTCGGCCGCCGAATAGAGATAGAGCCCGTGCCCGGCCTCGTCCTGCACCTTGGCCAAGAGGATCGCCTTGCGCTCCAGCGTGGGGGCACGGGTGATCCAGTTGCCCTCGGGCAGCTGGCCGACGATCTCGCTATGGGCGTGCTGGCCGATCTGGCGGATCAGCGTCTTGCGATAGCCCTCGGGCATCCATTCCTTGGGCTCGATCTTCTCGCCGCGGTCGATGCGCTCCTGGAAGGCGATCTCCTGGGGAGTCATCTCCTCGCGGGCCTTCATCCCTTCGGATTTCACAAGCTGGGCATACATGGCAAACTTCTCCCTGGGTCAAACGCGTTCGAGGATCAGCGCGATGCCCTGCCCCACGCCGATGCACATGGTGCAAAGCGCATAGCGCCCGCCGGTGCGATGCAGCTGATACATCGCCGTCGTCACAAGCCGGGCCCCCGACATGCCAAGCGGGTGGCCAAGCGCGATGGCGCCGCCGTTCGGGTTCACATGGGCGGCGTCGTCGGGCAGGCCAAGGTCGCGCAGGGTCGCCAGCGCCTGGCTGGCGAAGGCCTCGTTCAATTCTATCACATCCATCTGCTCGATGGTCAGTCCCGCGCGCGCCAGCACCTTTTTTGCCGCCGGCGCCGGGCCGATGCCCATGATCCGGGGCTCGACGCCGGCCGCGGCCATGGCAACGATGCGTGCCTTGGGCGTCAGGCCGTGGCGCTTCGCGGCCTCGCCCGACAGGATCGCCAGCGCCGCGGCGCCGTCGTTGACGCCCGAGGCATTGCCGGCCGTCACCGTCAGGTCAGGGCCGTTCACGCCCTTCAGCTTGGCCAGCACCTCGGCCGTGGTGCCGGGGCGCGGATGCTCGTCGGTGTCGAAGACCACCGGCTCGCCCTTTTTCTGCGGTATGGTGACGGGCACGATCTCGTCGGCAAAGACGCCGGCCTTCTGCGCCGCTTCCCACCGGGCCTGGCTGCGGGCGGCAAAGGCATCCTGGTCGGCGCGGCTGACGGCGAAATCGGCGGCGACGTTGTCGGCGGTCTGCGGCATCGAATCGATGCCGTATCGCGCCTTCATCGCCGGGTTGACGAAGCGCCAGCCGATGGTGGTGTCATAGACGGCATTGGCGCGCGAGAAGGCGGTTTCCGCCTTGGACATCACGAAGGGCGCGCGGGTCATGCTTTCGACGCCGCCGGCGATGACGAAATCGCAATCGCCCGCCTTGATCGCCCGCGCCGCCATGCCGACCGCATCCATGCCCGAGCCGCAAAGCCGGTTCACCGTGGTCCCCGGCACGCCGATGGGCATGCCCGCCAGCAGCACCGCCATGCGGCCCACGTTGCGGTTGTCCTCGCCCGCCTGGTTGGCGCAGCCATAGATCAGGTCATCGACCGCCGCCCAGTCCACGCCGGGGTTGCGCTCCATCAGCGCCTTCAGCGGCACCGCGGCCAGGTCGTCCGCCCGGACCGAGGCCAGCGCCCCGCCATAGCGGCCGATCGGCGTGCGCACCGCGTCACAGATGAAGGCGTCCTGCATGCTCTCTCCCCCTTTTTGGCAACGGCCGATGATTCTCCAATTCACCGACCGGTTGGTCAACTTATACAATCCAAAACATCACAAAGAAAGAAAAATTTGGTCAGTCGTGTGATGTTTTGGGGCGCAAAAAATAATCCGTTCTTCTCAACTTGTTGTGCGGGACAGGTCGGCCAGCCTCGCCTCGCTTTCCGCGGTCTTTTCCGGCAGGAGGCCGTCGCTGCCTTCGAATTGCGCCCCGATCCAGCGTTCCGCCGCCGGGGAAAGCTGGCGATAGAGGCGGCGGAACAGCGCCCGCGCCTCGTGCCCTTTCCAGTCCGGCGGCAGGGCGGGCTGCGGCAGGCGGGGGTCGCGCAGCAGCACGCCGCGATAGTCATGCACCAAGAGCAGCCGCGCGATCAGCGCCATCTCGTCCGACAGCGCCGCGCCCGCCTCGGCCAGCGGCGCAAAGCGCGCCAGCATGTCGAGATAACGCTGATGCAGCACCGAGAGATCCCAGAACTGCCCGATCCGGCCCAGTTCGGGCGGGTCCGGGGCACGAAAGACCAGCGCGCCTTCCGGCAGCGGCTGGCCGCGGTCGGGCCGGATGAAGACCGCGCCGCCCATATGGCCCATGCGCTGGTGGCGGGCCTCGTCCTCGGTCAGGTCCGGGGCGTGCAGGATCTGCCAGCCCTGCGCCGGCACCTCGGCCTTGTAGAGCAACCCCGCCGCCTGGTCGAACTCCCGCTGGGCCGAGGCGTCCAGCCGGTAGTAGCTGCGCCGCCCCAGCCGCTCGCCGCGCAGCCGGTGGGCGGCGACCAGGCGCGAGACGGCGGTGCGCACCAGCGATTCGCTGATGCCGACCCGCTCGCAGACCTCGATCAGCGTGCCGGTCCACAAGACGCCGCCGCGCGGCACCACCACGTCGCCATAGACGGTGACGATGAAGGCGGCCGAACGCAGCGCCATCCCCTGCAATATCCCGTCGATCAGCCCGCGCTCGGCCATTCCGCCCTGCCGCATGTTTCCCCGCCATCCGCCGCCGCTGCCATAGAAGCCGGGAAAGCGGTCATGCGCAATGCGGCTTGCCCCAGCATCGGGCGCGGAGGCCGGCCACCCGTCGCGATGGCCGGCCGGGCCTTACCGCGGGACGGCGATGGTCTCGCGCGACACGGCGGCCGCTTCGACCTCATCGCGGGTCAGCGCCTGCGGGCGGCAGTCGAAGCCCTCGTAAAGCGCCAACTGGTCCTCGTAATGCGGGGAAGCCTCGCCCGAGGGGCCGATGAAGCCGCTCTGGCCCGGCGGGGTCACGGCGCAGAACTCGGCCTTGCCGTCGCGGAAGGTGATCCGGTTGTTCTCGGTGCCGCGGTTCATCGCGGTGCCGATGGCGCGGACCTCGTCCTCGCCGGCCTGCGGGATGCCCAGGTAGTTGCTGGTCTCGAACACGTGCTGCTTGATCTCGATGCGCCAGTCGGCGGGCTCCTGGCTGCCGAACCTGTCGGCCAGCCGCGCGGCCGCCTTGTCGAGCGAGGCCAGGATGACCTCCTCGCGGCCGGCCGCGTCGGCGCCGTTGAAGAAATCATGGGTCTGCGGCACGCCGGCCCGCTCGCCCAGCAGCGCGTTGTGCAGCATCTGCGCGGCGCGCGAGATGCGGTTGTACAGGATCGCCGGCGGGATCGCCGGGCTGTCGTCGCGCAGCACGTCCTCGACCATCACGTCCAGCCAGGCCTGGAACAGCCCCACCGCCGGGCTGGTCGCGCGGCCGTCCTCGGCCCGGATCTGCTGCCCGTCCCAGTTGCGCAGGATCTCGACCAGTTCGGCGCGCTGGCTTTGCGGGTCGATGCCCTCGGCCGCATCGAGGATGAAGGGCAGGAAATAGCGCGCGTTGATGTCGAGAAAGCTGATCTCGCGGTTGATGTCCCAGATCTCCTCGGGGGTCAGCTTGTCCTTGGCGTCGAGCCGCGCGGTGATCTCGACCACACGGTCGGCGCTGCCCCAGGGCGTGGCCTCGAAATTCGCGGCGTCCCCCTTGGCCGAGCGGTTGTTCCAGTTCGCGATCCAGCCCTGGCCGGGGTTATAGGCCTTGGGCGCATCGGCAAAGGGCCGCACGCCCTGCCAGTCGTCCTTGCCCGGCCGGGCCGGAAGCCGCTGGTCATGGCCTTCGGCGCGGACGGGGACATGGCCGGGCGAGACATAGCCGATATTGCCGTCCCGGTCGGCGTAATACCAGTTGATCGTGGTCGCGACCTTTTCCGCCTGGTCCAGCCATTCCTGGTAATTCTGCGCCTTGGTCGAGTTCACCCAGGCCATGAGGGTCGAGATCTCCTGCCCCTTCCAGGCGCGGTTGAAGGCATAGGCGGTCGCCGTTTCGGGATCGATCTGGCCGACCACGCCGTAATCGCTTTCCCAGACCGTGGTCTCGACCTCGGGCTGGCCCTTGACGCGGAAGGTCTCGCGGCGGGCCGTCATCTCCTTCCAGCTGTCGTGGGCGCGGTATTGCCGCGGATTCTCGGGGTTCAGCTCCAGCCGGTAATAGTCGTTCACGTCGCGCGGCCCGGCGGTGGCGCCCCAGGCGATGGTGCCGTTGGTGCCGAACAGGACGTTGGGCACGGCAAAGGGCGTGTTGCCGGTCAGGTCGAACCCCGCGCCGTGCAGCCCGATGCTGAAGACATAGGACGGGTTGAAATTGCCGAATTGCGGGCCGTTGATCAGGATGGTGCTGCCGTCGGTGGTCTTTTGCGGCCCGGCGATCCACAGGTTGCTGGCACGCGGGCGCTCATCATCGCCGGGCAGCGCGCCGGCGTGCAGCAATTCGGCAAAGCCGCTGGCGGAAGGCGGGGTCAGCCCGGCCTTGCGCTGGTATTGCTCGCCCTCGGGCACGGTGGTCGGGGCCAGCGGATCTTCGTCCCAGAACATCTGGTCGAAAACTGCGCGCGCCTGTTCGGCGCCGAATTGCGCCTCCAGCTCGGCCAGCGTCCTGGCATTGGCCAATTCGGAACTGTAGCCCGAAAAGCGGCCGGCCATGGTCCCGACATAGATCATCGCCACGTCGAACTCGGTCCAGCGGCGGGGCTTGAAGCCGAAATCGTTGAACTGCCTGGGCATCAGCTCGGCCGGTTCGGCCAGAACCCGGTCCACCCACAGGTTGAAGCCCGCCGCGTAGCCGCGCAGGATGTCGCGCTCCTCCGGCGCCAGCGCCTCGATCTGGCGGCGGATCTCGGCATGGTCGAACATGGCCCGGGTCTGGATATCGAAGGGCAGCCGCTCGATGCCCAGCACCTCGGCCACCTCGCCCAGGACCGAGCGCCGCGCCATCTCCATCTGGAACAGCCGGTCCTGCGCCACGCTGTAGCCGAAGCCCGCGTAAAGCCCATGCACGTCGTCGGCATAGACATGCGGCACGCCCCAGTTGTCGCGGATGATCTCGACCCTTGTGTCGGCCAGGGCCGGACAGGCCAGAAGGGCAGAAAGGCCGGCCGACAGCAGCAGGCGGCCAAACGAAGACCTGAACATGGTATTCTCCTCCAGGTGCAAGCGCCTCCTCCGGCGCGTGGCAAGGCTTATCGTTAACCGTTCGGTCGGTCAATTAATTAGGGATGCCCGCTCAGCCGGCCGGCAGGGGATCGGGCCGTTCACGCGATTGTCAGCGCCGACCGCCGCAGGCTGGCCGATCATGGTGGGGCGGCCGCCACGGCCCGCGGCAGTCCCGACCAACATTTCCCAAAGAGGTCCGACATGCAGAATCACGCCCGCATCCTTCCCTCGATCATGCTCGCCGCTGCGCTGACGCTGGGCGCCGCACCCCTGCTTGCGCATCACGGCTGGTCATGGGCCGAGGGCGAACAGACGACGCTGGAAGGAACCGTCGAAAGCGTCTCGATGAACCCGCCCCATCCTACGATCCAGGTCCGCGATGCCCAGGGCACCGTCTGGCAGGTCGACCTGGGCAATCCCAACCAGACCGCCCGTTCGGGCTTTACCGCCGACACGGCAGGGCCCGGCGATGCGATCACGGTGATCGGCAATCGCAACCAGGATCAAAGCGCGCATATGAAGGCCGTCCGCATCGTGATCGACGGGCAGAATTACGACATGTATCCCGAGCGTATCCAGGCGGACTAAGGCCCGTGCAGGAACTCGCGGCCTGGGCCGAGGGCACCGCGCTGGCGGCGGCGCTGCGCCGGTCGGGCCATCTCTATATGGTGGTGAACGCCACGCATATCCTGGGCGTCGCGCTGCTCTTGGGCGCGATCGTTCCGCTGGACCTGCGCCTTGTCGGGATCGTCCGCGGCGGCGCGCTGCGCGTGCTGGCGCCCTTTCTGTCGCGCGCGGCGGGGATGGGGCTGGCCATCACCCTTGCGACCGGGCCGGTCCTGTGGTCGGTCGCGGCCCGCGACTACCTGGCCAATGCCGCCTTTCGCTGGAAAATCGCGCTGATCGCGCTTGGCCTTCTGGTCGTCGCCCTGCAACATGCCGGCAAGGGTTGGCGACAGGCCGTCGAGACCGGGACGCCCGGCCCGGATGCCCGTATCCTGGCGGCGCTTTCGCTGGCGATCTGGCTGTCCGTGCTGCTGGCGGGGCGCTGGATCGGCTTTCTGTGACGGCGCGCGGCTGGATCGGGAATCCCTGAAACGCCGGTATTGGACGGGCCGACGCGTCCTCGCCGGACCTGCCGTCCATACGGGCCGGCCCCCTGGATGCGATCCGCAGAGATATAACCCAAGGGCATATTTCTGCGCGACCATGCGATAATATGGCAACCTTACCCGAGATAGAGTGCCGCTTCAGGACGCTTGCCGCAGGCGCCGGTCGGAGGAGGGCCGGACCCGCAACGGCATGCGGCGGATCATGGGAGGTTTGGCAATGCTCAACAGACGGACATTCATCGCCTCGGGCTCGGCCCTGGCCGGGCTGGGGCTGGCGCGCCCGGCACTGGCGCAGCGCAAGGCGATCAGGATCGGCTATGTCAGCCCGCAGACCGGGCCGCTTTCGGCCTTTTCCGCCGCGGACGATTTCATGGTCCGGCAGTTCCTGGCCGCGGCGCCGGGGCTTGGCCTCGATGCCGAGGTCATCGTCAAGGACAGCCAGTCCAATCCCAACCGCGCCGCCGAGGTGGCGCGCGAGTTGATCAGCCGCGACGAGGTGAACCTGATCCTGGTGGCATCGACCCCCGAGACGACCAACCCGGTCTGCAGCGTGGCGGAATCCGAGGAGATCCCGGTGATCTCGACCGTGGCGCCCTGGCAGCCCTGGTTCATCGGCCAGCAGGGCAACCCCGCCGATCCGGGCAGCTGGCAGGAATTCGACTATGTCTATCACTTCTTTTGGGGGCTCGAGGACAATGTCCGGGTCTTCATGAACATGTGGGACGCCGTTCAGACCAACAAGTCCGTCGGCGCGCTGTGGCCCAACGACAGCGACGGCAATGCCTGGTCCTCGGCGGTGGGCATGCCGCCGGCGCTGGCCGCGGCCGGCTACAGGCTGACCGATCCCGGCCGCTACCAGAACCTGACCGACGATTTCAGCGCCCAGATCAGCGCCTTCAAGCAGGCGCAGGCCGAGATCCTGGTCGGCATCCCGATCCCGCCGGATTTCACCACCTTCTGGACCCAGGCCCGGCAGCAGGGCTACCGGCCCAAGCTGGTTTCGGTCGCCAAGGCGTTGCTGTTTCCCGAAAGCGTCGCCGCGCTTGGCGAGCTGGGCGACAACCTGACCGCCGAGGTCTGGTGGTCGCCGCAGCACCCGTTCCGCTCGTCGCTGACCGGGCAGAGCGCGGGCGAACTGGCCGGCGATTTCGAGGCGGCGGCGAAGCGGCAATGGACCCAGCCCGCCGGCTTCGTCCATGCGCTGTTCGAGGTCGCCGCCGACGCCATCCGCCGCACGGACGACCCGACCGACGGCGATGCGCTGGCCGAGGCCATCGCCGCCACCGATCTGCAAACCGTGGTCGGCCGCGTCGCCTGGGGACAGGAGAACGTGCCCGAATTCGCCCGCAGGAACGTCGCCAAGACGCCGCTGGTCGGCGGGCAATGGCGCCGCATGCAGGACGGCAGCTTCGACCTGGTGATCGTCGAGAACGCTCTCGCACCCCAGATCCCGCTGGGCGACAGCCTCCGGACCTTGGCGTGATGGCCCTGCTTTCGTTGCGATCCGTGTCGAAAAGCTTCGGCGCGCTGAAGGTCACCGACGATGTCAGCTTCGATCTGCAACCGGACGAGGCGCTTGGCATCATCGGCCCGAACGGCGCCGGGAAATCGACGCTGTTCAACCTGATCACCGGCAACCTGCGGCCCGATGCCGGGCAGATCCTGCTGGACGGGCGCGATGTCAGCGCCGATTCGGTCATGGCGCGCTGCGCGGCGGGCATCGGCCGCTCGTTCCAGATCCCGCAGCCCTTCGGCCACCTGTCAGTCTATGAAAACCTGCTGGTCGCGGCGCGGTTCGGCGGCGGGCTCGCGGCGGCCGAGGCGCCGGAATTCTGCATGGGCATCCTGCGCCGCACCGGGCTGGCCGGCGTGGCCGACAGTCCCGCAGGCGGGCTGCCGCTGCTCAGCCGCAAGCGGCTGGAACTGGCGCGCGCCATGGCGACGCGGCCGCGGGTGCTGCTGCTGGACGAGATCGCCGGCGGGCTGACCGATGCCGAATGCGTCGAACTGGTCGCCACCATCCGCGCCATCCACGCCGAGGGCACCGCCATCGTCTGGATCGAGCATGTGCTGCACGCGCTCAACAGCGTCGTGAACCGGCTGATCGTACTGAATTTCGGCCGGCTGCTGATGATGGGCGATGTCCGCACGGTGATGAACGCACCCGAGGTGCGCGAGATCTACCTGGGGGCCGAGGCATGAGCGACCCCATCCTGTCGGTGTCCGGCCTGACCGCGCATTACGGCGATTTCCAGGCGCTGTTCGGCGTCGACCTGGCGCTGGAACCGGGCGAGGTCGTCGCCATCATCGGCGCCAACGGCGCCGGCAAGACCACCCTGATGCGGGCGATCACCGGCATCGCCCGCATCAGCGCCGGCCGGGTCCGGCTGGACGGGCGCGACATCACCGGCTCTGCGGCGCCCGACATCGTGATGGCCGGTATCGCCATGGTGCCGGAAGGGCGGCGGCTGTTCCCCTCGCTCAGTGTCGAGGAGAACCTGCTGATCGGCGCCCATGCGCGCCGCACCGCCGGGCATTGGAACCTGGAAAGCGTCTATCGCCTGTTCCCCGCCCTGCGCGAGCGGCGCCAGCATCCCGGCACGGCGCTGTCGGGCGGCCAGCAGCAGATGGTCGCCATCGGCCGGGCGCTGATGTCCAATCCGCGCGTGCTGCTCTGCGACGAGCTCAGCCTCGGCCTCGCCCCGGTGGTGATCCGCGAGATCTATGCCGCCTTCCCCGAGATCCGCGCCGGCGGCGCCTCGGTCGTGGTGATCGAGCAGGATGTGGGCCAGGCGCTGAAGGTGGCCGATCACGTGCATTGCATGATGGAGGGCCGCATCACCCTGTCCGGCCGGCCGGGCGAGCTGTCGCGCGACGCCATCCACGATGCCTATTTCGGAGCGACCCATTGATGTTCTCGCTGGATACGATCGTGCAGGGCCTGCTGCTGGGCGGGCTCTATGCGCTTTTCGCCGCCGGGCTCAGCCTGGTCTTCGGCATCATGCGGCTGGTGAACCTGGCGCATGGCGACCTGATCGTGCTGGGCGCCTATCTGATCCTCGGCCTCGGCACGGCGACGGGCATGAGCCCCTTTGCCGCGGCGCTGATCGCCATGCCGCTGATGTTCGCGCTGGGATGGCTCTTGCAGACCCGCCTGCTGAACCGCGTGCTGGGCGAGGACATCCTGCCGCCGCTGCTGGTCACTTTCGGGCTGTCGGTGGTGATCCAGAACGGGCTGCTTGCCGCCTCACCGCCGACAGCCGCAAGCTGGCGGCGGGGCCGGTCGAGGCCGCCTCGGTCGCGGTCGGGCCGGTGCAGATGGGCGTCATGCCGGCGATGACCCTGGCCACGGCGGTCGCGGTCATCCTGGGGCTCAACCTGCTGTTCTATCGCACCGCGCTGGGACGCGCCTTCCGCGCCACCTCGGACGATGCGGTGACGGCGCAGCTGATGGGCATCCGGCCGCAGCGCATCTTCGCCATGGCCACCGGCATCGCCCTGGTCGTCGCCGCCATCGCCGCGCTCTACCTGGGCACGCGGGCGAATTTCGACCCGTCCATCGGGCCGGCGCGATTGCTCTATGCCTTCGAGGCGGTGATCATCGGCGGGCTGGGCAGTCTCTGGGGCACGCTGGCCGGGGGCGTGGTGATCGGCCTGGCCCAGACCATGGGCGCGGCGATCAACCCGGAGTGGCAGATCCTGGCCGGGCATGTCGCCTTCGTGCTGATCCTGATGGTCCGCCCGCGCGGGCTGTTCCCCCGAGCCATCGACTGAAAGGGCGCCGTGATGAAGAACGCTTTTCCCGCATATCGCCCCCTGGCGCTCGCCGTCCTTGCCGCAGCCGTCCTGGCCATGGTGCCGCTGATCGGCCCGCGCGCCATGGTGCAGGATCTGTTCGGCATCCTCTGCCTGCTGGTGCTGGCGCTGAACTGGAACATGCTGGCGGGCTTTGCCGGGCTGGTCTCGGTCGGGCAGCAGGCCTTCGTCGGCATCGGCGCCTATACCATGTTCGCCGCGGTCATCCTGTTCGGGCTGGACCCGCTGGCCGGCGTGCTCTTGGGCGGGCTGGTCGCCATGGCGCTGGCCGTGCCGGTGGCCTGTTTCGTCTTTCGCCTGAACGGCGCCTATTTCGCCATCGGCACCTGGGTCGCGGCCGAGATCGCCCGGCTGGGCCTGGGCCAGTGGAAGGCGCTTGGCGGCGGCACCGGCACCTCGCTGCCCAAGGGCACGACGCGCGACATGCTGGGCGTCGGGTCGGTCAAGGAATGGCTGGGCGTGTCCAGCGCCGCGGCCAGCGACATCCTGCTTTACTGGCTGGCGCTGGGGCTGGTGCTGGCGACGCTGGCCGCGTCCTGGGCCTTCCTGCGCTCGCGCCTGGGGCTGGGCCTGCAGGCGATCCGCGACAATGCCATGGCCGCGCGCGCGGTGGGCGTCGATCCGGTGCGGCTCAAGGCACTGGTCTTTCTGCTGACCGCCTTCGGCACCGGCCTTTGCGGCGGGCTGCTGTTCATCCAGATCACCCGCATCACCCCGGACGCGGCTTTCTCGCTGCTGGACTGGACCGCCTTCGTGCTGTTCGTGGTGGTGATCGGCGGCATCGGCACCCTGCCCGGCCCCATCGTCGGCGTGGTGCTGTTCTATGCGCTGGAGCGGCTGCTGTCGGATTACGGCAGCGCCTATCTGATCGTGCTGGGCCTGTTCGGCATCGCGGTCATGCTGTTCGCCCGGCGCGGCCTCTGGGGCAGCCTGTCCGGACGCACCGGGCTGGAGCTGCTGCCGCTGGGCCACCGCGCCCCCGACCCTGCATCGGCCGTCCGGCCCTGAGATTCACGAAAGGAAAGCATCATGTCCTATTTCACCGAAGCAGGCTCGGTCGAGGCGGTGAACGCCCGCATGGGCGAGACGACCGACGCCCGGCTGGCCGAGGTAATGGCCTGCCTGGTCAAGCACCTGCACGCCTTTGCCAAGGAAATCGCCCTGACCCAGGAGGAATGGGAGATCGGCATCGACTTCCTGACCCGCACCGGCCGGATCTGCTCGGCCGAGCGGCAGGAGTTCATCCTGCTTTCGGACGTGCTGGGATTCTCCATGCTGGTCGATGCGATCAACAACCGCCGCCCCGAGGGCGCGACCGAGAACACCGTCTTCGGCCCCTTCCATGTCGAGGGCGCGCCGATCCGCGAGATGGGCGCATGCATCAGCCTGGACGGCAAGGGTGAAAGCTGCCTGTTCGAGGGCCGGGTGCTGGATCTCGACGGCAATCCGGTCGAGGGCGCGACCGTCGATGTCTGGTCCGACAATGCCGACGGCTATTACGACGTGCAGCAACCGGGCATCCAGCCGAAATGGAACAATCGCGGCCGTTTCGTCACCGGACCGGACGGGCGCTACAGCTTTGTCGGCATCAAGCCGGTCAGCTATCCGATCCCCGATGACGGGCCGGTCGGGCAGATGCTGGGCAAGCTGGGCCGCCATCCCTATCGGCCGGCGCATATGCATTACATGGTGACGGCACCGGGCCATCAGCGCGTCGTCACCCATACCTTCGTCGCCGAGGACGACTATATCGCCGACGATACCGTGTTCGGCGTCAAGGAGACGCTGATCGCCCCCTTCCAGCGCGTCGATGGCGACACCCTCTGGCGCTCGCCCTTCGACTTCGTCCTCGTTCCCGCCTGAGCCGATCATGCCCAACGTCAAGATCTATATCGACGAAACCCGCCTCGCCGCCTGCCGCGCCGCCATCGAGGACGCGCTGCCCCGGCTGCGTGACCTGCTCTGCGAGCGGCTGGCGGTCGAGGCCAGCGCCTGCCAGATCGCCGCGCTGCCGGTGCTGGGCCTGCCAGACCAGCCGCAGGTGAATGCCGAGCTGCTGATCCTGCCGCGCAGCGGGCGCACGCCGGAGCGCATCCGCGCCGTCGCCGGGACCATGCGGCAGGTGCTGGAACAGGCCAGCGGCCTCGATGTCGCGGTGCGGGTGGGCATGCTGGACCCCGAGACCTATCTGGCGCTGAAATAGCCCCCTCAGCCGCGCCGGCGCGTCACCTGCTGGTCGTGTTCCATCCGCGCGGTCAGCCGGGCGAATTCCTCGGTCAGGAAGGCGATGAGCTGGCGCATGGCCGGGGGGCCGGGGCGGTTCTCGGGCATCAGCAGGCCCAATTGCCGCTCGGGGTGGTCGATGCGCAGCGGCAGCGCCTCCAGCGGCACGCTGCGGCGCGACAGGAACACCACCGAATAGGGCAGCACGGTCAGCGCATCCGATCCCGCCATCACCGACTGGATCGAGGCCAGCGTGCCGCCCGAGAAGCTGACGTTGAAATCCTCCTGCCCGATGGATTTCAGCGCCCGCTCCAGGTCACGGTAAAGCGGGCTGTTCGCCGGCGGCGCGATCCAGGGATAGGGCGCCAGGTCGGCCTGGGCGATGGCCTTGCGCCGGGTCAGCGGATGGCCGGCGCGGGCCGCCACCACGTTGCGGCCCGCGAGGACCGGGATGAAGCCCAGCCCCGGCGGCACCTGGCTGGGATGCAGGGGCAGGATCGCCATGTCCAGCGTGCCGTTGCGCAAGGACGCCTCCAGCGTATCGACATAGCCATAGGACTGGTCGATCTGCACCTCGGGGTGGCGCATCTGGAAATCCGCGATCATGGTCGAGACCACGCCGTCCATGAAGATCGGCGAGCCGCCGACCCGCAGCCGCCCGGCATGGCCCTTGCGGAAACGCTGGACCAGCAGGCTCGCCTCCTGGTTGGCGGCGCGGATGCGGGCACCGAAGCGCGCCAGGCTCAGCCCCAGTTCGGTCGGGCGCAGCGGCCGGCGGCCGGGCTGGAACAGCGGCATGCCGATGCGCTTTTCCAGCAGCGCCATGCTGCGCGAGACCGAGGGCTGCGACTTGCCAAGCGCCTCGGCCCCCTCGGTCAGCCCGCCCTTTTCGACGATCACCGCCAGGATTTCCAGATGTTCGCTGTCTATTTTCATAACTTATCGCTATATTATACTCCATTCATCCGATCAATATTTGTCTTTGCCCGGTGTAGCTTGCCCCCGATGAGGATCGAGGGAGGAATAGCCGTGTCCTTTTTCCGCGAGGAATTCACCGCGCAAAGCCCGGCCGTCCGGGTGCGGTTCGGCCGCAATGTGCGCAACAGCATCGCCGACGAGATCGACGCGCTCGGCGCCCGCCGCGCGCTGATTCTGACCACGCCGCAGCAGGCCGATATGGCCGAGGAATTTGCCGCGCTTTGCGGCGACCGCGCGGCCGGCCGCTTCACCGGCGCGGTCATGCACACCCCGGTCGAGGTCTCGGAACAGGCGACCGAACAGGCCCGCAGCATCGGCGCCGACGTGCTGGTCGCGGTGGGCGGCGGCTCGACCACCGGCCTCGGCAAGGCCATCGCGCTGCGCACCGGCCTGCCGCAGATCGTCGTGCCCACCACCTATGCCGGCAGCGAGGCGACGCCGATCCTGGGTCAGACCGAAAACGGGCTGAAGACCACGATCACCGACCGCCGCGTGCAGCCCGAGATCATCCTCTACGATGCCGAACTGGTCGCCACCCTGCCGGTGGCGATGACCGTGACCAGTGCGATCAATGCCATGGCCCATGCCGCCGAGGGGCTTTACGCCCGCGACCGCTCGCCCCTGACCTCGCTGATGGCGGTCGAGGGGCTGCGCGCCTTTCGCGACGCCCTGCCCCGCGTCATCGCCGCGCCCGGCGACCTGGCGGCGCGGGGCGAGACGCTTTATGGCGCCTGGCTTTGCGGCTCGGTGCTGGGCCAGGTCGGCATGGCGCTGCACCACAAGCTTTGCCACACGCTGGGCGGCAGCTTCGACCTGCCCCATGCCGAGACCCATGCCGTGATCCTGCCGCATGCCATCGCCTATAACGCGCAGGCGGTGCCCGAGCTGCTGGCACCGGTGGCCGAGATCTTCGGCGATGCCGATCCCGGCCGGGCGCTGCACCGCTTCGCGCGCGAAAGCGGCGCGCCGCTGGCGCTGCGCGACCTGGGCCTGAAGGAAACGGATCTGGACCGCGCCGCCGAGATCGCCACCCGCAACCCCTATTGGAACCCGCGCCCGGTCGAGCGCGACGCCCTGCGCCGGCTGCTGGCCGCCGCCTGGGCGGGCGAGGCGCCGGACCGCTGAGCCGCCCGCCCCGCAGCCACGCATTTCGACGAAACCTCTGGGAGGAGAGACCTCGAATGACTGATATCACCACCGATGTGCTGATCATCGGCACCGGCCCGGCCGGCTCGGCCACCGCCGCGCTGCTGTCGACCTACGGCATCGCCAACATGGCGGTGAACCGCTATCGCTGGCTGGCCAACACGCCCCGCGCCCATATCACCAACCAGCGCACCATGGAGGTGCTGCGCGACCTGGGCCGCGAGGTCGAGGACGAGGCCTATATGTTCGCCACCCATCAGGAGCTGATGGGCGAGAATATCTTCTGCGAAAGCCTGGCAGGCGAGGAAATCGGCCGGCTGAAGGCCTGGGGCAACCATCCGCTGTCCAAGGCCGAACACCTGATGTCCTCGCCCACCCGGATGAACGACCTGCCGCAGACCTATATGGAGCCGCTGCTGTTCAAGACCGCCTGTTCGCGCGGCACGCAGGGGCGGCTGTCCACCGAATACCTGCGCCATGAGCAGGACGAGACCGGCGTCACCACCACCTGCCGCGACCGGCTGACCGGGCAGGAGATCACCATCCGCTCGAAATACCTGGTCGGCGCCGATGGCGGCAAGTCGCTGGTGGCCGAACATGCCGGCCTGCCCTTCGAGGGCAGGATGGGCGTGGGCGGCAGCATGAACATCCTGTTCCGGGCCGACCTGTCGAAATACGTCGCGCACCGGCCCTCGGTGCTTTACTGGGTGATGCAGCCCGGCGCCGATGTCGGCGGCATCGGCATGGGGCTGGTGCGCATGGTGCGGCCCTGGAACGAATGGCTGATCGTCTGGGGCTATGACATCAACGGCCCCGAACCGGAAGTGACCGAGGCATTCGCCACCGGCATCGCCCGCCAGTTGGTCGGCGATCCCGAGCTGAAGATCGAGCTTTTGTCCGCCAACACCTGGACGGTGAACAACTTCTACGCCACCCGGACCGCGAACGGGCGGGTGTTCTGCATGGGCGATGCGATCCACCGGCATCCGCCGTCGAACGGGCTGGGCTCGAACACCTCGATCCAGGATGCGTTCAACCTGGCCTGGAAGCTGGCCCTGGTGCTGAAGGGCCAGGCCGGCGAGCGGCTGCTGGACAGCTATGACGCCGAGCGCGCGCCGGTGGCCAGGCAGATCGTCACCCGCGCCAACCAGTCGATCACCGAGACCGGCCCGATCTTTGCCGCGCTCGGCATGGCCGAGGGGGTGGACCCGGTGCAGATGCAGAAGAACCTGCAGGCCCGCACCGACGGCACGCCCGAAGCCGAGTTGCAGCGCGAGGCGATCCGCAAGGCCATCGCCTTCAAGAAATACGAATTCGACGCGCATGGCGTCGAGATGAACCAGCGTTACCGCTCGGATGCCATCGTGACCGACGACCAGCTGGAGCCGGACTTCCAGCTCGACCCCGAGCTGCATTACCAGCCGACCACCTGGCCGGGCGCCCGCCTGCCGCATGCCTGGCTTTATCGCCACGACGACGGGGCCGAGGTCTCGACCCTGGACCTGTGCGGCCATGGCCGCTTCACCCTGCTGACCGGCCTTGGCGGCGAAGCCTGGGCCGAGGCGGCCGGCAAGGTGGCGCGCGGCCTGGGCATCGACCTGGTCGCCCATGTCATCGGCCCGCGCCAGGCCCATGTCGACCACAGCGGCGACTGGGCCCGCGCCTCGGAAATCAGGGATAACGGCTGCCTGCTGGTGCGCCCCGACCACCATGTCTGCTGGCGCGCGACCGGCCTTGTTCCCCGGCCCGAGGCGGAACTGGCCCGCGTGCTGCGCCAGGTGCTGGCGCGCTGAGCCCCGGCCACCGGGCGCATGCTTGCGCAACGCGCCCGGCGGAAAAGGCGCCTTCGAAATCCCGATGCCGCGTCTGGCTAGGCAGGCCAGGCAAGGCATGGGGCTGACCCATTGCCATGGCGCGCAGATCGGCGCACCCATACGCTTCAGGCGGCTGTTGGGCACCGCGACCCTTGCGGCTACGGGGCAAGCTGTCGCTGCGCAGCGGATTGCTGCCGCCCGCCATCCGTGGCAGGCGGCCATGACGGCCCGGATCCGGGCTTTCGCTGTCTCCGGCGTCTGCTGCCGCGCGGCGGAAGCCGCCTAGACCCGTTCCAGCGCGATGGCGATGCCCTGGCCTACGCCGATGCACATGGTCGAAAGCGAGCGCCGCCCGCCGGTCCGCGCCAGTTCCAGCGCCGCCGTGCCGGTGATGCGGGCGCCCGACATGCCCAGCGGATGCCCCAGCGCGATGGCCCCGCCGTTCGGGTTCACCCGCGGGTCGTCATCGGCAATGCCCAGCTGGCGCAGCGTGGCGAGGCCCTGGGCCGCGAAGGCCTCGTTCAGCTCGATCACGTCGAAATCGGCCGGCGTGAGCCCCAGCCGCGCCATCAGCTTCTGCGACGCCGGGGCCGGGCCGATGCCCATGATGCGCGGCGGCACCCCCGCCGTCGCCCCGCCCAGCACGCGGGCGATAGGGGTCAGGCCGTGCGCCCGCGCCGCCGCCTCCGAGGCCAGGATCAGCGCCGCCGCCCCGTCGTTCACCCCCGAGGCATTGCCCGCCGTCACCGAGCCGTCCGGGAACAGCGGCCTGAGCTTGGCCAGCGCCTCGGCCGTGGTGGCGCGGGGATGCTCGTCGGTATCGACCACCACCGGATCGCCCTTGCGTTGCGGGATCGTCACCGGGGTGATTTCCTGCGCCAGCCGGCCGCTGGCGATCGCCGCCGCAGCCTTGGCCTGCGAGGCCAGCGCCATGGCGTCCTGCGCCTCGCGCGAGATGCCGTAATCGTCGGCGACGTTCTGGCCGGTCTGCGGCATCGAGTCGGTGCCATAGGCCCGATCCATCGCCGGGTTCACGAAGCGCCAGCCGATGGTGGTGTCGTGGATCTCGGCATGGCGGGAAAAGGCGGTCTCGGCCTTGGGCAGCACGAAGGGCGCGCGCGACATCGACTCGACGCCGCCGGCGATCATCAGCCCGGCCTCGCCCGCCGCGATCTGGCGCGCGGCGACCAGCACCGCATCCATGCCCGAGCCGCAGAGCCGGTTGATCGTGGTGCCCGGCACCTCGAGCGGCAGGCCGGCCAGCAGCACGGACATGCGGGCGACGTTGCGGTTGTCCTCGCCGGCCTGGTTGGCGCAGCCATAGATCACATCGTCGACCGCCTGCCAATCCAGGCCGGCATGGCGGGCCATCAGCGCGCGCAGCGGGATGGCGCCCAGGTCGTCGGCCCGCACTGGGGAGAGCGCGCCGCCGAAGCGGCCGATGGGCGTGCGGATATAGTCGCAGATGAAGACGTCGGTCATGTCACAGCTCCGGCACGACCAGGTCGCCGACCGCACCGTCCAGATGCAGCCGCGCGCCGGTCACGGCTTGCAGGTCGTCAAGGGAAATCGTGGCCAGCTTCTCGCGCAGCACGAAACGGCCGTCCTCGATGTCCACCACGGCGAGCGAGGTATAGACCCGCGTCACGCAGCCCACCCCGGTCAGCGGCAGGGTGCAGGCTTCGACCAGCTTCGGCTTGCCGTCCTTGGTGACATGGTCGGTGATGACCGCGACGCGCTTGGCGCCATGCACCAGATCCATGGCGCCGCCCACCGCCGGCACGCCCTTGGGTCCGGTGGACCAGTTCGCCAGGTCGCCGTTCTGCGCCACCTGATAGGCGCCCAGGATCGCCACGTCCAGATGCCCGCCGCGCACCATGGCAAAGCTGTCGGCATGGTGGAAGAAGGCCGCGCCGGGCTTCAGCGTGATCGCCTTCTTGCCGGCATTGATCAGATCCCAGTCTTCCTCGCCCGCCGGCGGGGCCTCGCCAAAGCCCAGCACGCCGTTCTCGGTATGGAACACCGCCTGGCGGCCGGGGGGCTGGAACTTGGCCACCATCTCGGGAAAGCCGATACCGAGGTTCACATAGGCGCCGTCGGCGATGTCCTGCGCCGCGCGCCAGGCGATCTGGGCGTTGGAAAGCTTCGTGGTCATGCCTGCACCTCCTGGGGACGGGCGGGGGGATGGGCCGCCTCGGCGCGGTTCAGCGCCTCTTCCTGCGCCGGGTTGGCGACCTCGACGATGCCGGAGACGAAGATGCCCGGCGTCACCACATGCTCGGGGTCGATGCCGCCCGGCGCGACCGCCCGCGTCACCTGCGCGACGGTGCGCGCCGCCGCCATCGCCATCAAGGGCGAGAAGTTCCGCGCCGCCATGCGATAGGTCAGGTTGCCGTAATGGTCGCCCAGCTCGGCCTTGATCAGCGCGAAATCGGCCTTGAGCCAGCGTTCCTGCACATAGGGACGGCCGTCGAACTCGGCGACCGGCTTGCCGCGGGCCAGGTCGGTGCCGTAGCTGGTCGGCGTGTAGAAGGCCGGGATGCCGGCCCCGCCGGCACGGATGCGTTCGGCCAGCGTGCCCTGCGGCACCAGTTCCAGCTCGATCTCTCCGGCCAGGTATTTCTCGGTAAAGACCCGCGGATCGGCCGAGCGCGGGAAGGAACAGACCATCTTGCGGACCATGCCCTGCTCGATCAGCGCGGCGATGCCGACATGGCCGTTGCCGGCATTGTTGTTGATGACGGTCAAATCCTTGGGGCTGCCGGTGGCCAGGTAGCGGTCGATCAGCGCGTGGATCAGCTCGATCGGCGCGCCCGAGCCGCCGAAGCCGCCGATCATCACCGTGGCGCCGTCCGGGATGCCGGCGACGGCCTCGGCCAGGTTGGGGATGCGTTTGTCCATGACCTCCTCCTGCGGGTTCCGGGGATGTCATGCGCGCATAGCCGCCGCGAGGCCAGAGATTTCGTGCGGATGTTGACATTTGTTCAAACTGCGTAAAAACCTGTGCGCATGGTGAACAAGACCGATTTCATCGCCTCGCTGGCCAAGGGTCTGGGCGTGATCGAGGCGTTCCGGGCGGAACGGCCGCGGCTTTCCATCGCCGAGGTGGCCGAGGCGACGGGGCTGGACCGGGCGACGGCTAGGCGCTGCCTGCTGACCCTGCACGAGCTGGGCTATGCCGATTACGACGGCAAGTTCTTTACCCTGACGCCGCGCATCCTGCGGCTGGGCATGGGGGCCCTGGCGGCGATGCCGCTGGCGCAGCTGGTGCAGCCCTGGCTGGACCAGCTGTCCGAGCAGATCGGGCAATCCACCTCGGTCTCGATCCTCGATGATACCGAGATCGTCTATCTGGCGCGGGCGGCGCAAAGGCGGGTGATGTCCATCGGGCTGATGCCGGGCTCGCGGCTGCCGGCGCATTGCACCTCGATGGGCCGGGTGCTGCTGGCCGCCCTGCCCGAGCCCGAGGCGCGCGCCATCGTCGAGCGCTCGGACCTGACGCCGCGCACCCGCCACAGCCTGACCGCGCCGAACGAGATCATGGCACGCATCGCCCGAGCCCGCGACGACGGCCATGCGGTGATCGACCAGGAGGTCGAGCTGGGCCTGCGCTCGCTTGCCGTGCCGCTGTTGAACGCGCATGGCCGGGTGGTGGCGGCGCTGAATACCGGGGTGGCGGCGGTGCAATCCTCGGCCGAGGAACTGGTCGCACTCTACCTGCCGGCGCTGCTCCGGGTGCAGGAGGGGCTGCGCCGGGTGCTGCGCTAGCGGCCGGGCAGCGGCGGGCGCGGCCGGCCTGCCAGTTCGGTGGCGCTGGCCAGGTCCAGGCCAGCCATGCAGAGCAGACGGGCCACGATCCGCTCGCTTTCCGCGGGGGAAAGCTGGCCTTCGGTGATCGCCAGGCTGGCGCCGATCAGCGCGTGGCAGGTCAGCCGCCAGGTCAATTCGGCGTCCTCGGCCCGAAAGCGGCCGGCCGCCGAGGCCTGGCGCAGGTCGCGGATCGCAAAGGGGCCCATCATGCGGAACAGCGCATCTGCGATCACCTCGGAACGGTGCAGCATCTGCCGCCAGCGCGGATCGCCGGTCGCAGCGTCCAGCACGGTGCGGATGCCGAAGGCATAGACCTGCGCCGGATCCTCGAACCGGTCGGTGACGGCCTGGATGCTGACCCCCAGGTCATGCATCAGCCCCTCGAGTACGGCGATGGCCAGTTCGTCCTTGGATCTGAAGTAATTGTAGATCGTCCCCGCCCCGACATCAGCGCGTTCGGCGATCTCCAGCATGGTGGCGGCCTCGGCGCCCTTCTCGGTCATGATCTCGCGCGCCGCCTTGATCAGCGCCGCCCGGTTGCGCCGCTGGCGCCGCGCCACGCGGCCCTCGCCCTGGATCCCTGCCTCGGCCATGCCCTGCTCCGTATTCGAACCCGAACCATATTCGGAAACGAATCGGATCTCAAGCCGAGGGGCGGCTCGCCCCGCCGGCGCGACAAGAAGCCGCGGGCGGTGGGAGAGTTTTTAGCGTCCAGTCAATGCGTTGCAAGCTTCCGGCCGATATGAATTATAATCAAAGTTGACGATAATTCATTTTTAGAACAAATTCACCGCCGACCGATCCACCCGCATGGGAGCGCGGGCGATCGGGCCGGAACCCCCGGCAATCGTTTCAGGGAGGAGCAAGCATGACCCCATCAACCCAAGCCATCGACACCGATGTCGCCATCGTCGGCGCCGGTCCGGTCGGGACGCTGCTGGCGATCCTGCTGGGCCAGCGCGGCAAGCGCGTCACGCTGATCGAGCGTTGGAGCACGCATTACGACCTGCCGCGCGCCGTGACCTTCGACCACGAGATCGCGCGCATCCTGGCCACGCTGGGCATCGACGCCGAATCCGACCCGTCGATCAACCATCACGACGAGCTTTACTACTGGCGCAACGCCAGGGGCGAGAACCTGCAGATCGTGGATTGGCAGAGCCGGTCGGCCAGCGGCTGGCGCGTGCGCTACTGGTTCAACCAGCCGCTGCTGGAAAAGCGCCTGCTGAAGATCGCGGCCGGCATGCCGGAAATCACCGTGATGCGCGGCTGGAACGCCGTCGCGCTGGACCAGGAGGCCGAGGGCGTCACCCTGGCGCTGCAACGGAACCCCGAGGAGGTCGGCCCGGATGGCGAGCGCCGGACGATCCGGGCGAAATTCGTCGTCGGCACCGACGGCGCCAACAGCTTCGTGCGCCATGCGCTTGGCATCGAGAACGAGGACAAGGGCTATTTCTTCGACTGGCTGATCCTCGACATGCTGCCGAAATTCGACTATTGCGCCGCGCACCCGGATGAGCCGGCGCAATGGCAGCTTTGCGACCCCAGCCGCCCGACCACCATCGTCCCCGGCGGGCCGGCACCGCTGCCCGGCCAGCCCGACCGCCGCCGCTGGGAGTTCATGGTCCTGCCCGGCGAATCGGCGGCCGAGATGCAGACCCCGGAAAAGGCGTGGGAATTGCTGCAGCCCTGGGGCCTGACCCCCGAGAATGCCGCGCTGGAGCGCGCCGCCGTCTATCGCTTCCAGGCCCGCTGGGCGAAGCAATGGCACAAGGGCCGCTGCCTGATCGGCGGCGACGCCGCGCATCTGATGCCGCCCTTTGCCGGCGAGGGCATGTGCGCCGGCATCCGCGACGCGGTGGCGATGGCCTGGCGGCTGGACCTGATCCTCGAGGGCAAGGCAGGGCTCGGCCTGCTCGACAGCTATACCAGCGAGCGCAAGGATCATGCCTGCCACTACATCGACTTCAGCCGGGAACTGGGCCGCATCATCTGCATCGCCGACGCGGCCGAGGCCGCGGTGCGCGACACCCGCATGATCGCCGAGCTTCAGGCCCGCGGCCAACGGCCGGTGCCGACCGACATCTGCCATCTCGGCCCCGGCGCCTGGTGCCCGGCCAGCGCCCATGCCGGCGAACTGTCGGTGCAGGGCGTGGTCGAGCACAAGGGCCGGCGCGACCGTTTCGACCAGGCCGTGGGCCGGGGCTGGGTGGTGATCGGCCACGAGGCCGATCCGCTGGCGGCGCTGACGCCGAGGCAGCGGGCGCAGCTTGACCTGCTCGAGGGGTTCGGCGTGCAGCTCTGCGCCCCCGGCGGCGGCTGCGCCGTGATCGACACCGAGGGCACCTACAGGCGCTGGTTCGACGAGATCGACGCGAAATTTGTGCTGATCCGGCCGGATTTCTATGTCGCGGCCACAGCAAACAGCCCCGAGGTCTTCCAGCAGCGCGTCGATGCGGTGATGCGCACGCTGGACCTGGCCGACAGCCCGGCGCTGGCGGCGGAGTAAGGGACCGGCCTCTGGTCCCGGTGCCGGGCGCCCCGCCCGGATCCTGTCCGGGGTGGGCCGGGCAGGCGGGGCCTGTTCGCTGCCTTCCTGCGCATCGACGGCCAGCCCATCATCCGATGACGCGCCGCGCAAGGCGGATTCGAGCCGAGGCGCAAGCCCTGACAGAAACGGCCGCGCCAAGCCGGCGCGGCCCTTGTCATTTTCGCTGCCCGAGCGGAGATTTGTTCCATAGTATAGAATGGCATATTTGCAAAGGATCGCCAGATACCGCCAAAATCGCGGCAACTGGCAATTTTCACTTGCACTTTGTCAAGAATCGCCCAGAAATTCCCAAAAACGCGGCAGCTGTAATGTCCATATCATGGATCATCAGCAGGGAGGGGAGGCCCGCCGCCATGGGAGGGATGCGATGCAACTGACCGACACCCCGCCCGAGGGCGAGCTGGCCCTGGGCGGCATCGAGGCACTGGCCGAGCCCAAGCGCGCCGAGTTCTGGATGCGCCCGGTCGAGATCGCCGCCGCCGGCCTTCTGGTGGTGATGATCGTCACCGTGCTGGCCAACGTGTTCTTCCGCTATGTGCTGACCAAGCCCTTGATCTGGGGCGACGAGGTCGCGTCCATCAGCTTCATCTGGATGGCGATGCTGGGCGCGGCGCTGGCGGTGGACCGGCACGAGCATATGCGCCTGACCGTGTTCCTGCCCCTGCTGCCCGAGCGGCTGGCGCGGGTGGCCGAGGTGACGGGACAGGTTCTGGTCTGCGTATTGCTGCTGCGGCTTTTGCCGGTCGCGGTGGAATATGCCTATGAGGAAAGCTTTGTCAGGTCGCCGGCGCTGGGACTGCCGATGTCCTGGCGCGCCTCGGCCCTGCCGGCGGGGATCGGGCTGATGGCGGTGCTGGCGGTGCTTTCGGTCCTGCGCTCGCGCGAATGGCGCATCATCGCCGCGACCCTGGCCATTACGGCACTGGCAGTGGCGCTGATGTGGTTCGCGCGGCCGGCGCTTCTGTCCATCGGCAACTGGAACCTGCCGATCTGGCTGGGCCTGCTGGTCGCGGTGCTGCTGTGCATCGGCGTGCCCATCGCCTTCTGCTTCGCGCTGGGGACGCTGGCCTATCTGACCTTCGCCAGCCACGCGCCGATCTTCGTGATGATGGGCCGCATCGACGAGGGCATGTCCTCGCTGATCCTGCTGTCGGTGCCGGTCTTCGTGCTGCTGGGCTGCATCCTCGACGCCACCGGCATGGGCAAGGCCATCGTCAATTTCCTCGCCTCGCTTCTGGGCCACGTCAAGGCGGGGATGAGCTATGTGCTGCTGGGCTCGATGTTCCTGGTCTCGGGGATTTCCGGCTCGAAGGTCTCGGACATGGCGACGGTGGCGCCTGCGCTTTTCCCGGAAATGCGCCGTCGCGGCCATTCCGCGCCCGAGATGACGGCGCTCCTGGCCACCGGCGCGGCCATGGCCGATACGGTGCCGCCCTCGATCGTGCTGATCGTGCTGGGCTCGGTCGCGGGCGTGTCCATCGCCGGGCTCTTCACCTCGGGCTTCGTCATCGCCATGGTGCTACTGGTCGTGCTGGCGGTGCTGGCACGCTGGAAGGCGCGGGCCGAGGACATGTCGGGCGTACGCGCCGCCACCCTGCCGCTGATCGGCCGGACCGCGCTGATCGCGGCGCCGGCGCTGGTCCTGCCCTTCATGATCCGCAGCCTGGTCGGCGGCGGCGTCGCCACGGCGACCGAGGTTTCGACCATCGCCGTGGTCTATGCCTTCGTCATCGGCGTCGTGCTCTATGGCGGCATCCCGGTCCGCAGGCTGGGCACCATGCTGGTCGAGACCGCGGCCATGTCGGGCGCGATCCTGCTGATCCTGGGCGCGGCCTCGGCCATGGCCTGGGCGCTGACGCAATCCGGCTTTGCCCGCGACCTGATGGCCGTCGTCACCGGCCTGCCGGGCGGCTGGATGGTGTTCATGCTGGCCTCGATCCTGATCTTCCTGATCCTCGGCTGCGTGCTCGAGGGGCTGCCGGCCATCGTGCTCTTGGCACCGATCATGTTCCCCATCGCCCGCGGCCTGGGCATCCACGACATTCATTACGCCATGGTCATCGTCACCGCGATGAACATCGGGCTGATGGCACCGCCCATCGGCATCGGCTTCTACATCGCCTGCAAGATCGCCAACGTGCCCGCCGACCAGGTCATGCGCCGGATCTGGCCCTATCTGGCGGCGCTGCTGGTCGGCCTGCTGGCCATCGCCGCCGTGCCGGCGTTCTCGACCGCCTTGCTTTGACGTCAACAACCCTCGGGGAGGAGGAAACCATGACCATCACCCGCCGCAGCATCCTGATGGGTGCCGCCGCAGGCGCGCTTGCCGCGCCCTTCATCCGGCCGGGCGCCGCCCGCGCCGCCGAGTTCAGCTACAAGATCGCGAACAACCAGCCCTTGGAGCATCCCAGCAACGTGCGGCTGGCCGAGGCGGTCAAGGCGATCCTCGAGGAAACCTCGGGCGCGGTGGATATCCAGATCTTCCCCTCGAACCAGCTGGGCGCCGATACCGACGTGCTGGGCCAGCTGCGCTCGGGCGGGGTCGAGTTCTTCCAGCTTTCGCCGGTGATCCTGTCCACGCTGGTGCCGAATGCCTCGATCAACGGCGTGGGCTTCGCCTTCCCCGACTACGACACGGTGTGGAAGGCGATGGACGGCGAGCTGGGCGCCTATGCCCGCGGCCAGATCGAGAATGCCGGCCTGGTGGTGATGGACAAGATCTGGGACAATGGCTTTCGCCAGACCACCACCTCGACCAAGCCGATCCAGACGCCCGAGGATCTGCAGGGCTTCAAGATCCGCGTGCCGGTCAGCCCGCTCTGGACCTCGCTGTTCTCGGCCTTCGGCGCCGCGCCCGCCTCGATCAACTTCGCCGAGGTCTATACCGCGCTGCAGACCGGCATCGTGGACGGGCAGGAAAACCCGCTGGCGATCATGAAGGTCGCCAAGCTGTGGGAGGTGCAGAAATACCTGTCCATGACCAACCACATGTGGGACGGGTTCTGGCTCTTGGGCAACCGCCGCGCCTGGGGCGCCCTGCCCGAGGACGCGCAGCAGGCCGTCGCCAAGCATTTCAACGCCGGCGCGGAACGCCAGCGCGAGGATGTGATGGCGCTGAACGCCACCCTGCGCGGCGATCTGGAAAGCCACGGCTTCGTCTTCAACGACGTGGATCCGCAGCCCTTCGAGGACAAGCTGCGCGAGGCGGGCTTCTATGCCGAGTGGAAAAAGACCTATGGCGACGAGGCATGGGAGATCCTGGAAGCCGCCATCGGCCGGAAGCTGGCCTGATGACGGACGCGCCCGCCCCCGAAACGACCGGCGGCGCGCAGGCGGTGGCGCGGGCGCTGTCGCTGCTGTCGCTGGTCGGCAGGGGCGGCGATGCGGGGCTGGCGCTGGGGCAGCTGGCCGCCGCCTCGGGGCTGGCAAGGCCCACGGTGCGGCGGCTGCTCTTGGCGCTGGCCGCGGCGCGCATGGTCGAGCAGGACCGCCAAACCCGGCGCTATCACCTGGGCCCCGAGGCCTATCTGCTGGGCAGCTTCGCCGCCGAGCGCCACGGCATCCTGCATCACGCCCGCGACTCCATGCTGCGGCTGGCGCGCGAGACCGGCGACACCCTGCTTTTGACCGTGCCGCAGGGCGACCATACCCTGTGCCTGGAGCGGATCGAGGGCGATTTCCCGATCCGCACCCATGCGTTGATGCGCGGCGACCGCAAGCCCGCGGGCGTCGGCGCGGGCGCCTTGGCGATCCTCGCCGCCCTGCCGGTGGCCGAGGGCGACGCGCTGCTGCGCCGCGTGGCGCCCCTGGCCGAGGCGCTGGCCCCCGGCCTTGCCGCCGCGCTGGCCGAGGATCTGGCAGGGGCACGCGCGGCCGGGCACGCGCTTAACCCCGGCCGGCTGGTGCCGGGATCCTGGGGCCTGGGGGTGGCGATCCTGTGGCCCGACGGGCGGCCGGCCGGCGCGCTTTCCATCGCCGCCATCGAGAACCGCATGGGCGCGGCGCGGCAGGCCGAACTGGCCGCCCTGCTGCATCGCGAGGCGCGGCGGGTCGAAGCCCGCCTGGCCGCGCTGGACACGCAACCGAAAAGGAACATCGCATGAGTGATCCGCTGATCGTCGGCTGGGCGCATACGAAATTCGGCAAGTCCGAGGCTCCCGACACGCTGGCCCTGATGGCCGAGGTGGCACGGCCGGCGCTGGACCATGCGGGCCTTGGCGCCGATGCTGTCGATGGCATTTTCGTCGGCGTCTACAACAACGGTTTCTCGCGGCAGGATTTCCAGGGCGCGCTGGTCGCCATGGGCACGCCGGAGCTGGCGGGCGTGCCCTTCATGCGCACGGAAAACGCCTGCGCCACCGGCTCGGCCGCGCTGTATGCGGCGGCGGATTTCATCGCCTCGGGCCGCGGCAAGGTCGCCCTGGTCATCGGCGCCGAGAAGATGAGCGCGACGCCCGGCGACCAGGTCGGCGACATCCTGCTGTCGGCCAGCTACGTCCCCGAGGAGGGCGAGATCCCCGGCGGTTTCGCCGGCGTCTTCGGCCGCATCACCGAGAGCTATTTCCAGCGCCACGGCGACCGGTCCGAGGAACTGGCGATGATCGCCGCCAAGAACCACGAAAACGGCATGCGCAACCCCTATGCGCATATGCAGAAGCCTTTCGACCTCGCCTTCTGCAACACCATCTCGGACAAGAACCCGCGCGTCGCCGGGCCGCTCAGGCGCACGGATTGCTCGCTGGTCTCGGACGGGGCGGCGGCGCTGGTGCTGGCCGCGCCCGAACTGGCGGCCGACCTGCAGCGCGCCATCCGCTTCCGCGCCCGTGCGCAGGCCGGCGACCTGCTGGCGCTGTCGCGGCGCGATCCCATCGCCTTCGACGGCCCGCACCGGGCCTGGGCTGCGGCGCTGGAGCAGGCGGGGCTGGGCATCACGGACCTGGCGCTGGTCGAGACGCATGACTGCTTCACCACCGCCGAGATGATCGAATACGAGGCCATGGGCCTGGCCCCGCGCGGCCAGGGCTGGCGCGTCATCCGCGACGGCGTGACCCGGTTCGACGGCGCGCTGCCGGTGAACCCCTCGGGCGGGCTGAAATCGCGCGGCCATCCGATCGGCGCCACCGGCGTCTCGCAGCATGTCATGGTCGCCATGCAGCTGGCCGGCGATGCCGGCGCCATGCAGGTGCCGGGCGCCAGCCTGGGCGGGGTCTTCAACATGGGCGGCGCCGCGGTCGCCAGCTATTGCTCGATCCTGGAGCGGGTGAAATGACCGAACCCGCCACCGACCCGGCTGGCGGCGTGACCCCGGTCTCGACCCGGGTAATGAATCTTGCCACCTTCCTGACCCAGGCCGCGCGGCGCGACCCGGACGGCATCGCGCTGGTCATGGGCGAGGCGCGCTGGACATGGGCCGAGTTCGAGGCCCGCGCCGACGCCCTGGCCCATGCGCTGCAGACCCGCTTTGGCCTGCGCAAGGGCGACCGGGTCATGTGCCAGTCGCAGAACTGCATGGAGATGATGCAGGCCATGTTCGCCACCTGGCGCGCGGGTGGCGTCTGGGTGCCCGCGAACTTCCGCCAGACGCCCGAGGAAGTGGCCTGGCTGACCGAATCCTCGGGCGCGACGCTGATGTTCTGCAATGCCGCCTTTCCCGATCACGCCGCCGCCTGCGGCGTGACCACGCTGGTCTTCGGGCAGGCCGGTTTCGGCCCCTCGGTGCAGGCCATCACCGCCGAGCATATGGGAAGCCGCCCGCAGGTGGCGGCGGTGGATCGCGACGATCCCTGCTGGTTCTTCTTCACCTCGGGGACCACCGGCCGGCCCAAGGCCTCGGTGCTGACCCACGGCCAGATGGGTTTCGTGGTCACGAACCACCTGGCCGACCTGATGCCGGGCCTGACCGGAGACGACGCCTCGCTGGTCGTGGCGCCCCTGTCGCATGGCGCGGGCGTACACCAGCTGACCCAGGTGGCGCGCGGGGTGAAAACCGTGCTGCTGCCGACCGAGCGTTTCGACGTGGCGCAGGTCTGGGATCTGGTGCGGGCATGGCGGGTGTCCACCATGTTCACCGTGCCGACGATCCTGAAGCTCTTGGTCGAGCATCCGGCGACGGAGACGGCCGACACCTCGTCCTTGCGCTACGTGATCTATGCCGGAGCGCCGATGTATCGCGTGGACCAGCAAAAGGCGCTGCGCGTCCTGGGCAAGGTGCTGGTGCAATATTTCGGCCTGGGCGAATGCACCGGCAACATCACCGTGCTGCCCGCGCATCTGCACGAGGCCGAGGACGGCCCGACCACCCGCATCGGCACCTGCGGCCATGCCCGCACCGGCATCGAGATCCAGATCCAGGACGATCAGGGCCGCGAATTGCCGCCCGGCCAGACCGGCGAGATCTGCGTGATCGGCCCGGCAGTCTTTGCCGGCTACTATCAGAACCCGCAGGCCAATGCGAAGGCCTTCCGCGACGGCTGGTTCCGCACCGGCGACCTGGGCCATATGGACGAGGCGGGGTTTCTCTATATCACCGGGCGCGAGTCGGACATGTTCATCTCGGGCGGCTCGAACGTCTATCCGCGCGAGATCGAGGAAAAGATCCTGACCCATCCCGCCATTTCCGAGGTCGCGGTGCTGGGCGTGCCCGACCCGCTCTGGGGCGAGGTCGGCTGGGCGGTCTGCGTGGCCGAAACCCCCGTGACCGAGGAGGAGCTGGCGGCATTCCTTGCACCGAAACTGTCGCGCTACAAGCTGCCCAGGCGCTTCCTGTTCTGGGACGGCCTGCCGAAATCGGCCTATGGCAAGATCACCAAGAAGATGATCCGCGAGGAGCTGGAGGCGCGCGGCCTGCTGGAGCAGGCCCCGGCATGAACATGGTCCATCCCGGCCCCCGCGCGGTCGAGCGCGTGCAGGCCCGGCGCGCCGCGCTGCGTCCCGTCCATGGGCAACTGCGCGCCGGGCAGACGGTGATGCAGGCGGTGGGCGAGCTGTTCGCCGATCACGGCTGCAAGGGTGGCGTCGTCTCGCTGGCGGGCCTTGCCTGCGCGCCGATGCGCTATGTCCTGCCGGCGCTGTCGACCGACGGGCTGCACGCGGCCTGGTATTCCGACACCCATGCGCCCGCCGGCCGCTGGACCCTCGACAGCGCCACCGCGACGGTCGGCAGGAAGGACGGCGCGCCCTTCCTGCATTGCCACGGCATCTGGTCGGACGGGCGAGAGGTCGCGATGGGCCACCTGCTGCCCTTTGATGCGGTGATTGCCGAGGACGTGGCGGTCGAGGGGCTGGGCGCGGCGGAGACATGGTTCGAGGCGCTGCCCGACGAGGAAACCGCCTTCACCCTGTTCACCCCGCAGGGCGGCGGCGACGGCCCCGGCATCTTCGCCCGCATCCTGCCGGGCGAGGATGTGGTCTCGGCCATCGAGACGCTGGCCGCCCGGCACGGCATCGCCACGGCGCGGCTGCATGGCGTGGGCAGCATCGACCATATCCGCTTCGCCGAGGGGCATCGCATGGACTGCCTGGCCACCGAGCTGCGGCTGGACGGCGCGCGGCTGGCCCGGGGCACGGCGCATGTGCCGATCGAGGTTGTGGACATCGACGGCCATATCGCGCGCGGCACGCTGGAACGGGGCGCGAACCCCGTCGGCGTGACGCTGGAACTCATCATCGAACCGACAGGGGAAACGCCATGAAAACCGCCATCGTCACCGGGGGCTGCCGCGGCATCGGCCTGGCCGCCACCGAGATCTTCCTGGAACAGGGCTGGCGCGTCGCCATGGTCGACCGCGACACCCAGGAACTGCACCGGGTCGCAGAGGGCATGGAGAACGTGCTGGCGGTCGAGGCCGATGTCTCGGACCCCGACCAGGTCGAGCGCATGGTGGCCGAGACCGTCGCCGGCCTTGGCCGCGTCGATGCGCTGGTCAACAACGCGGGCGTGGCGCTGTTTTCGCGCGCGGGCCGCACCAGTTTCGAGGAATGGCGCGAGGTGATGGCGACCAATCTGGACGGCGTGTTCCTGTGTACCCAGGCCGCGGCGCCGGAACTGGCGAAAACCGGCGGCGCCATCGTCAACATCGCTTCGATTTCCGGGCTCAGGGCCTCGACGCTGCGGGTGGCCTATGGCACCTCGAAGGCGGCGGTGATCCACCTGACCAAGCAATTCGCCGCCGAACTGGGCGAGCATGGCATCCGCGTCAACTGCGTCGCCCCCGGCCCGGTCAAGACCAAGCTGGCCATGGCGGTGCATGCGCCCGAGATCATCTCGGCCTATTACGACGCCATCCCGCTGAACCGCTATGGCGAGGCGCGCGAGATCGCCGAGGCCATCGTGTTCCTGTGCTCGGAGAAGGCCAGCTTCGTCTCGGGGCAGACGCTGGCGGTGGATGGCGGCTTCGACGCCACCGGCGTCGGCCTGCCGGCGCTGCGGCGCGAGAACGAGCCGGCCTGACGGCGGCGCGCGCGCCGGACCGGATCAGCCGATTTCGACGCGCAGCCTTTCGATCATCCTGTCGCGCTCGCGCAGGGCGCGGCGCGCGGCCGCCGGCCGGGTGGCGGCGCAGGCGTTGACCAGGCATTCGACGGCGACGGTAAAGGCGCCGATGCTGTTCGACAGGAAGCTGGTCTCATGCGCGACCAGGATCGCGGCGCGCGAGCTTTGCACCAGCGGCGAATCGGTCCGGTCGGTCAGGGCCACGGTGCCGATGCCAAGCTTGCGCGCCTCGGCCGCGACCTCGACCACCTGCGCCGAATAGGGCGCGCAGCTGGTCGAGATCAGCACCCCGCCCTCGCCCAGCAGCGCCAGCCCCTCGGCAATGCCCAGCCCGTTCGCATCGAGCAGCGCCACGTCCGAGCGGATCATGCGCAGCCCATAGACCAGGAAGCTGGCGATGGAATGGAACTGGCGGATGCCGTGAACCACGACCCGCGGCGCCGCCATGATCATCTCGGCCGCCATATCGAAGGCGGCCTCGTCGAACTGTTCGATGAACCGGTCGATATTGGCCTGGTTCTCGCGGCACAGCCGCGCGGCGCGGGCGCGGGTCGAACTGCCGCCCTCGAGCGCCGAAGCCGCCCGGCGCGAATAGAACGCCCCCGGCGCGCTCATCGAGGCCGAGAGCAGAACCTGCTGGAAACCGGGAAAGCCGGAGTAGCCCAGCGAATGCGCCAGCCGGGTCAGGGTCGAGGGGCTGACCTCCAGCCGCTCGGCCAGCGTGGTGATCGACAGCAGCACCGGATCGCCGGTCAGGTCCAGGATGCGCGACAGCGCGCCGCGCGCCTTGGCCCCCAGCGAGATGCCGCCCTCGCCCTGCGCGATGGCGACGGCCAGGGCGCGCAGCTCTTGCAGGGTCTCAGGCGGTGCCGCTGTAGCGGGCGGGTCCGGTGGCGCGGTCATGGATGCTCCAATCGAGCCCCCGGACGGTCAGGCGCAGGATCGCGGTGCCGAGGGTGTTTTCTTCGTCGGGATCATCCTCCGCATCGCGCCGGATGGGAAGCCCCTCGCCGCCGGTATCGCGCAGGATCGCCAGCGGAGCCGCGCCCGCCGCCACCAGCGCATCGCCGCGCCGCTGCCGGTCGCCCGAGGACGCGGTGACGATCTGGCCGTCAAGGCCGCGCGGCAGGTGCAGCGCGTGATTGGCATGCAGCGCCGGGGCGACGATCTCGCGCCGCGACATCGCGCCGCCGCCGAACTCGACCGACAGGATGCGCCCGTCACCGCGCTGCATCAGCGCGAAATGGAACCCGCCCGAGGCGGCATCGGCCAGCACCTCCAGCGCCGCCGCCAGCGTCGGGCAGGCCAGCACCGCCCGGCCCAGCACCATGCGCGGGATTTCCGCCTCGACCCCGGTCAGGCGCAGGTTGTTCACCGTCTGCACCAGCCCGGCGCCGGTAAAGGCAAAGGTATGGCCGGGGATCGAGCCGGGATAGCAGAAGGCATGGAAGCCCGGCTCGGCCTCGGGCCGGGCCTCGGCGATGAAGCAGGCGCCGCGAAAGCAGGGCAGCCCGTCCTCGTTATGCGCCAGCAGCGGCTCGGGGCCCGGCAGCATGACGGTGGTGCAGCCGTCCGGGACCGAGGCCAGCAGGTCGCCGCGGCAGTTCCAGGCAAAGACCTGCGCCACCGGCAGGCCCAGCCCCTCGGCCAGCCCCTCGATTTCCTGCCAGATGCGCGGAAAGCGGGCACGGGTCGCCGCGGCCATGGCGGCAAGGCGGGGGGCATGGGCGGCGGCGTTGACCTCCTGCCACAGCGGATGGCCGGACAGGTGCCGCCGCACCGCCGCGCGGCCGGCGCGGCCAAGCGCGACGCCGATCTGATGCGGGGTGCCGGCCAGTTGCAGCCAGCCCAGCCCGGGCGCGGTCGAAACCTCAGACATGTTGCAGGAAATCCCTCAGCCGGTCGTTGGGCGGGTTGGCGATGGTCTGGACCGGATCGCCGTCCACCGAGATCTTGCCATGTTCCATGAAGATCAGCCGCGTGCCGACCTGGCGGGCGAAGCCCATCTCATGGGTGACGACGACCATGGTCATGCCCTCCTGCGCCAGTTCGCGCATGACGTTCAGCACCTCCTGCTTCAGCTCGGGGTCGAGCGCCGAGGTCGGCTCGTCGAACAGCATGACCTTGGGCCGGATCGCCAGCGCCCGGGCGATGGCCACGCGCTGCTGCTGGCCGCCCGACAGCGCCGAGGGCGGATGATGGGCACGCGCCGCCAGCCCGACCTTTTCCAGAAGCCGCATCGCCTGCGCCTCGGCCTCGGCGCGCGGCAGGCCGCGCACCTTGCGCGGGCCGAAGGCCACGTTCTGCAAGGCGGTCATCTGCGGGAACAGGTTGAACTGCTGGAACACCATCCCGGCCTCCTGCCGGATGCGGCGCAGCTGCTTGGCCCCGGCGCGAACCGAGATGCCATCCACCAGCAGGTCGCCGCCGGTGATCTGTTCAAGCCCGTTGATGCAGCGCAGCAGCGTGGACTTGCCCGAGCCCGAGGGGCCGATCAGCACCACCACCTCGCCGGTCTCGATGGAGAGATCGACCTCGTCCAGCACCTTCAGGTCGCCGAAGTGCTTGGAGGTCTTGCGAAACTCGATGATGCTCACAGGATCCTCATGCGTTTTTCGATCAGCCGCAGGACAAAGGTCAGGACGCCGGTCATGACCAGGTAAAGCACCGCCACCGCCGTCCAGATCTCGACGGCGCGGAAGTTCGAGGCCATGATCTCCTGCCCGGTACGGGTCAGCTCGCCCACCCCGATCACGATGAACAGCGAGGTGTCCTTGAGCGAGACGATGAACTGGTTGCCCAGGGGCGGGATCAGCCGGCGAAAGGCCAGCGGACCGACGATATGGGTCAGCACCTTCCATTGCGGCAGGCCCATGGCCAGCCCCGCCTCGGTCAGGCCGCGCGGGATCGACAGGAAGGCGCCGCGCACGATCTCGGCGATATAGGCGCCGGCATTGACCACGATGGCCAGGATCGCGGCGGTCATCGGGTCGATGCGCACCCCGGCCAGCACCGGCAGCGCGAAATACAGGAACATCACCTGCACCACGATCGGCGTACCCCGGATCACCTCGATATAGGCGAAGGCGATGGCGTTCAGGATGACGCCGCCATAGGCGCGCATCAGCCCGGCGATCAGCCCGAGGACGGTGCCACCGACCAGACCGGCCAGCGCGATGAGGATGGTGACGCGGGCGCCGGCGAGAAGTTGCGGCAAGAAGCCGGGAACGACGGACCAATCGACTTCCAAGGGAAGACCTCCGTGACGCGGAAAGGACAGGATACGGCCGGACGGACGGGGACGGATCGGTCCCCGTCACCCGCGCTGGCCGCCCGGAACGATCACTCGGCGGGCTTGGTGCCGAACCATTTCTCGTAGATCGCTTCGTAGCGCCCGTCGGCCTTGAGCTTGGCCAGCGCCTCGTTGACCTTGGGGGTCAACTCGCTGCCCTTGGGAAAGCCGATGCCGTATTCATGCGCCATCATCTGCTCGCCCACGGCCTTGACCTGGCCGCCGCCGGCGGTGGCGATGTAGTAAAGCACGTTCGGCGTGTCATGCATGGCCGCATCGACGCCGCCGGTGCGCAGCTCCAGATAGGCGTTGTCGATGTTGGGGAACTTGCGCAGCGTGGTTTCCTCGAAATTCTCCTCGGCATAGTCCGAGGACGAGGTGCCGGTCTTGACCGCCAGGGTCTTGCCGGCCAGGTCGGCATGGCTGGCGACCTCGCTGTTGGCCGGCACCATCAGCATCAGGCCGCTGTCGTAATAGCCGTCCGAGAAGTCGATGACTTCCTGCCGCTCGGGCTTGATGGTGATGCCGGCCAGCGCCACGTCCACCTGCCCGGTCTGCAAGGCCGGGATGATGCCGGCGAAATCCATCGGCCGCAGCTTATAGGT
The DNA here is from genome assembly GCF_046335115.1 of Paracoccus sp. P2. Classification (NCBI taxonomy): domain Bacteria; kingdom Pseudomonadati; phylum Pseudomonadota; class Alphaproteobacteria; order Rhodobacterales; family Paracoccaceae; genus Paracoccus; species Paracoccus sp. P2. Next base: position 54,347 of record NZ_JBGOSN010000002.1, read on the forward strand.
GACGCCGATCTCGGTGGCGATGGCATCCCAGAGGTCGATGTCGAAGCCGACATACTTGTCGCCCTCCTTGAACTCGAAGGGCACGAAGGCGGTGTCGGTGGCGACGACCAGATCCTCGGCCATGGCGGCGGTCCCGATGCCCAGGGCCAGGACGGCAGCGCCGGCGAATGCGAAAAGCGTCTTCATTTGTTCTTTCTCCCTGTGGAACGGCACCGAGAGACCGGCACCGCGCTCGCAAATTTATTTGCATAAATCACCAAACAATGCAATTAGATTTGCTTATCACTGGCCCATGAAAGGATGGAGTCGCGATGCCCGGGCATGTTTTCGGACGAACGACCAAGGGGGTGCTGCCGGTGGCGGCACGCGGCGAAGGCTGCTACATCATTGATTCCTCTGGGAAACGCTATCTGGACGGCTCGGGCGGGGCGGCGGTGTCCTGCCTTGGCCATTCCGATGCCGGGCTGCGCGCCGCGCTGCATGCGCAGCTGGATGCGCTGGCCTTTGCCCATACCGGCTTCTTCACCTCCGAGCCCGCCGAATCGCTGGCCGACGCGCTGGCCGCCCATGCGCCCGAGGGGATCGAGCGGGTCTATCTGGTCTCGGGCGGCTCCGAGGCGGTCGAGGCAGCGATCAAGCTGGCGCGGCAGTATTTCCTGGAGATCGGCCAGCCGCAGCGGCACCGGGTGATCGCCCGGCGGCAGAGCTATCACGGCAATACGCTGGGCGCATTGGCGGCGGGCGGCAATGCCTGGCGGCGGGCGCAATTCGCGCCGCTGCTGGTCGAGACCAGCCATATCGCGCCCTGCTACGAATATCGCGACCGGCAGGAGGACGAGACGCAGGAGGCCTACGGCCAGCGCGTCGCCGACGAGTTGGAGGCCGAGATCCGCCGCCTCGGCCCCGAGACGGTGATGGCCTTCATCGCCGAGCCGGTTGTGGGCGCGACCGCCGGCGCGGTGCCCGCCGTGCCCGGCTATCTGAAGCGCATCCGCCAGATCTGCGACCGCCATGGCGTGCTGCTGATCCTCGACGAGGTGATGTGCGGCATGGGACGGACCGGCCATCTTTTCGCCTGCGAGGAGGACGGCGTCGCGCCCGACATGATCACCATCGCCAAGGGACTGGGCGCCGGCTACCAGCCGGTCGGGGCGCTGCTGGCCTCGGGGCGCATCTACGGTGCCATCGCGGCGGGTTCGGGCTTTTTCCAGCATGGCCATACCTATATGGGCCATGCGATGGCGGCGGCGGCGGCCGGGGCGGTGCTGGACGCCATCCTGGGGCGCGGCCTGCTGGCGCGGGTGCGCGAACAGGGCGCCAAGCTCGACGCGGCGCTGCGGGCCGAGTTCGGCCAGCATCCGCATGTCGGCGACATCCGCGGCCGCGGGCTGTTCCGCGGCATCGAACTGGTCGAGGACCGCGCCGGCAAGACCCCCTTCGACCCGGCGCGCAAGCTGCATGCACAGATCAAGAAGCTGGCCTTCGAGGCCGGGCTGATCTGCTATCCGATGGGCGGTACCATCGACGGGCAGCGCGGCGACCACATCCTGCTGGCGCCGCCCTTCATCATCGAGGACGCGCAGATCGACGAGCTGGTCGGCAAGCTTTCGGGCGCGATCCGCGGGGCGCTGGCGGCATGAGCCTGCCGCGGATCATGGTCGCGCCGAACGGCGCGCGGCGCGGCAAGGCGGACCACCCCGCCCTGCCCGTCACCATCCCCGAGATCGTCGGCTGCGCGCGGGCGTGCCATGCGGCTGGCGCAGGCGGCATCCATGCCCATGTCCGGGACGCCGAGGGCCGGCATGTGCTGGACGCCGGGCTCTATGCCGAGCTGATCGCCGAACTGGCCCGCGCGGTGCCCGATATGGCAGTGCAGATCACCACCGAGGCGGTGGGCCGCTACAGTCCTGCCGAGCAGCGCGCGCTGGTGGCGCGGCTGCGCCCGGCCGCGGTCTCGGTCGCCTTGCGCGAGATCACGGCCGAGCCGGATGCGCGGCTGACCCGCGCCTTCTTCCACGATTGCGCCGCGGCCGGGATCGCGGTGCAGCATATCCTCTATGCGCCCGAGGAGGTGGACCGGCTCGCCGCCCTGCTGGCGGATGGCACCGTGCCGGCCGCGGGGCTGCAGATCCTGCATGTGCTGGGCCGCTATGCGGCGGGCCAGATCTCGCAGCCCTCGGAGCTCGACGCGCCCCTGGCCCGCCAGCGCGCCGCCGGGCTGGCCGCCGACTGGGCGGCCTGCGCCTTCGGCCCGGCCGAGACCGCATGCCTGCTGGCGACGATGCGGCGGGGCGGCAAGGCGCGGATCGGGTTCGAGAACAACCTGCTGAACATGGATGGCCACCCGGCCGCCTCGAATGCGGAACGGGTGGCGGAACTGGTGCGGCTGGCCGAAGCGGATCGCTGAGGCCCCGCTCCGGGACAGCCGGCCGGCGGCGCCGACCGGGACAGCCCGAGCCGCGGGGATGGTCAGGCGGACTGGCCGCTGCCGGCCGGGCGTGCGGGCCTGCGGTTGGTCGCGAAGCAGACGAGGATCGCCAGGATGCCCGCGACCGCCGTGCCCAGAACGCCGGGGATCGGCGACAGGAAGATCGCAAGCCCGCACAGAATGCCGGTCAGCGCGTTGCGGCGGGTGGCGCTGTTCATGAACATGACCAGCACGGCGCCGTAAAGCGCGGGCAGCGTGTATTCCTTGACCGCCAGCGCCATCGGCGCGGGCATGGCGTCGATCAGCGCCCGGCCGATCACCACCAGCGCCACCAGGAAGACCAGGTTCACCAGCACCGAGACGGCGATGCCCAGCACCGCCGCGACCTCGGCCTTGCGCGAGCCGGTCTCGGCCTCGACGGCCTGCTGGCACGAGATCACCACCGGCATGCGCATGTTGCCGATATTGCCCGACAGGAAGCTCATATAGGTGCCGCACACTCCCAGCACCGGGAAATACGAGATCGGCTCGACGATCCAGATGATGCCGACAAAGGCCAGCACGGCCAGAAAGCCGGTCAGGATCACCCCGGCGCCGGGCCAGGCGCCCAGCACGAAGGACAGGTAGAGCGCGGGCAGCAGGCAGACCGCCATGGCGATCAGCAGCGTGATGCGCCCGATGCGATGCGCCCGCGGGATGAAGCTGGTCCGGTAATGGGTCTCGAGGTTCTGCTTGGTCATGGATCGCTCCTGATGCTTGGGGATCAGGCCAGGATCTGGCCGACGAGATATCCGGCGGCGAGCCCGCCGATCAGCGCGAAGCCCACGGCCCATTCGCGCAGCCACAGCCAGCGTTTGCCAAGCTGGCCCAGCACCAGCATGGTGCCGGCCCCGATCAGCAGCGCGGCCAGATCGTCCCAGGCCACGGCGATCTCCGCCAGCCCGGTCTTGGCCACGGCCGCGCCCAGCCCCAGCGTCAGGAAGATCGCCACCGGCGTCGCGCTGCCAAGCGCCCGGATCAGCTGCGGATTGCCGACCGACAGCTTGTCGCGCGTGCGGTCGAGGCTTTTCGTCATCAGGAAGGTGCTGACCAGCCAGCCCATGCCGCCCAGCGTCATCACCCAGACCGAGGCGGTAAAGGCTTGCAGCGTGTAGCTGTCGGTGCCCAGCGTCGCGCCCGCGGCCTTGGCGCCCATCTCGGCGGCGACGAATTCGAAGATGGCCGAGCCGATCACCCCGACCCGCATCAGCGTCACCGGCCCGCCCACCATGGCGACCAGCGAGACGGCGACGAAGAAGACCGCGATCGCCGGCCCGATCGAGTTGATCGTCGCGGTCTTGTAGACCCGCAGGCGCTCGTCGCGGGTCAGGATGCCGTAATCGTTCGAGAGGCGCAGCGTCATGCGCAGGTAAAGCAATGCCTGCACCACGACGGTGCCGACGATCAGGCCGGCCAGCAGCCACAGCACGGGGCCGTTGGCCACCGAGAAGACATGTTCCATGCGGGTAATCCTTGCAAGCCCTGCCGGGCAGGGGGCGCTCAGGCCAGTTCGGTTTCGACCAGGCGGCAGAAATAGCTGGCCGCCACCGTCAGGATCGCATCGTTGAAGTCATAGCCGGGATTGTGCGGCATGGCGCCGGGGCCGGCGCCGACCAGGACATAGCTGCCCGGCACGCGCTCGGTCATGAAGGCGAAATCCTCGCTGCCGGTCAGCGGCGGCGCATCGGCATGCACCCGCTCGGGCCCGACCACCTGGGCCGCGACGGCCAGGGCCACACCCGTCGCCTCGGCATCGTTGACCAGCGGCACGAAATTGTCGTCATATTCCACGCACGCCGCGCCGCCATAGGTCGCGGCGATGCCTTGGGCGACCTCGTCCAGCCGCCGCTTCATCAGCGCACCGACCGCCTTGTCGAAATAGCGCAGGCAACCCTTGAGCGTGGCCTTGTCGGGGATCACGTTATGGCTGTTGGTGCCGGCATAGACATCGGTAAAGGACAGGATGCCGGTTTCCAGCGGGTCGAGGTTGCGCGCCACGACGCTTTGCGCCGTCACCACCAGATTGGCGGCGATCTGCGCCGCGTCGACGGTGGTCTGCGGCAGCGCGGCATGGCCGCCCCGCCCCTGCACCCGGATGGTGAAGAAGCTGCATCCCGCCATGGCCCGGCCGGTGCTGCTGTAGATATGGCCCTGCTCCATGCCGGGGAAATTGTGATAGGCGTAAAGCCGGTCGCAGGGGAAACGCTCCAGCAGCCCGTCGCGGATCATCGCAAGCGCACCGCCCAGCCCCTCCTCGGCGGGCTGGAAGATGAAATGCACGGTGCCGGCGAAGTCGCGGGTCCGCGCCAGGTGCCAGGCCGCGGCCAGCAGCGTCGCGGTATGGCCGTCATGGCCGCAGGCATGCATCACGCCCGGAACCTTCGAGGCATAGGGCTTGCCGGTCTCCTCCTGGATCGGCAGCGCGTCCATATCCGCCCGCAGCCCGATGGCGCGGTTCGATTCCCGCTTGCCGCGCAGCACCCCCACCACGCCGGTGCCGCCGATGCCGGCATGCACCTCGTCAAAGCCGAAATCGCGCAGGCTGCGCGCGACCAGTTCGGCGGCAAAGGTTTCCTGAAAGCCGATACCCGGGTTTTCGTGCATCGCGCGGCGCCAGCCGACGAAGGTGCTTTCCTGCGCGACGATATCCTCGATCAGACCCATGCTTCCCTCCCTGCGAATCACGCCTGTCTGTCTTGATATGAAATTGTTGCATAATAAGATCATTGCGCAAAGGAATTATTTCACCTTTGCTATGCCCCGGGCCAAGGACGGACAAATGGGCGGAAACATGGGAAAAACCTGGTCGAGAAGCTTTCGTCAGGGCAATGCGATCTACAAGCTGAACCTGCTGGCGACCGAATCGATCCGCTCGGTCGAGGATCGTTTCATCGCCCTGGTCGGGCTGGACGTGCGCACGATCCGGGTGCTGCGGCTGATCGGCGACAATCCCGGCACGACCTTTGCCGAACTGACGGTGATGACCGGGCTGGAGCGCAGCCTGGTGTCGCGGCTGATCCAGAATCTGGTGCGCGGCGGCCATGTCGAGCGGCGCAACGACGATGCCGACGCCCGCCGCTTCGGCCTGTTCGTGACCCAGGCCGGGCAGAGGGTGCGCGACCGCGCCGACCTGCTCTCCGCCCGCGCGCTGGAGGCGGTGTTCGAGCCGCTCTCGCCGGCCGAGGTGCAGGCCTTCATCGCCACCATGGACAAGCTGGCCGACTGGCTGGACAGTCCGGACTATGCGCAAAAGGCCACACGGATCTTCGACAGCATCGATTTCGGCGATTCCGGCCCGGTCTAGGGGCGGCGTTCATCCCCGCTCCAGCACCGCCTGCGCCCAGACCGCCGCCAGCCCGGCGGCAAGCGCCAGCGCGCTGATCCCGGCGACGGTCAGCCCGATCCGCCGGTTGCCGACCAGCGCCGCCATCGCCGCCTTGGACAGGGTATTCACCGCCACCGCGACCAGGATCGCGCGCGCCGCGACCGGGGTGGCCAGGTCGCCGCCGCCGAGCCGCGCCATCGAGATCGACACCGCATCCACATCGCCGATGCCCGAGATCGCCGCGATGATCAGCACGCCGACATCGCCATAGTGGTGGCGCAGGATCTCGGCCGCCAGCAGCACGAGGGCGATGAAGGCGGCGATCTTCAGCGCCGTGCCCACCGCCAGCGGGTTGCTGATCGGCAGCGCCGGTCCGGCCTGCGCCGGCCGCCGCCACAGCAGAAGCGCCGCCGCCGCGGCCATCACCGCCGCCCCCGCCGCCAGCGGCAGCGCCAGATGCGCCAGCAGCGCCCGGTTCAACCCGACCGTCACCACGCCGACGCGGACCAGCATGACGATGCCGGAAATCAGGATGCCGGCGGCAAGCAGCCGGGCGGCGCCGGGCTGGGCCTTGCCCAGCCGGGCAAAGGCCAGCGTGGTCGCGGTCGATGAGGCCAGCCCCCCGGCCGCCGCCATCACCACGATCCCCAGCCGGTCGCCAAAGGCCCGGACCGCGACATAGCCGGCAAAGGAAATCCCGGCGATCAGGATCGCCAGCAGCCAGATCTCGCGCAGGTTGACCGCGCCCCAGGGATCGACGCTGCGGTCGGGGATGACCGGCAGCAGCAGGAAGGACATGGCCGCCAGCGTCAGGATCGCCCGGATCTCGGCCCAGCTCAGCGCCGCGACCCAGCGGTGCAGGTGTTCGCGCCCCGCCAGAAGCAGCGTCATCGCCACGGCGGCGGCGACGGCCGGGACCAGCGGCCCGGTGACGGCCAGCGCGCCCAGCAGAAAGACCAGCATCCCCGCCACCGCCGAGGTGGCGCTGACATTCCGGTCGAGCCGCGATTCCAGCCATTGGAAGGCGGCAAAGACCAGCGCGAAGCCGCAGAACACGATGCCGATCACCAGACCGCCGTATTGCAGCGCCAGGACGCCGGTCGCCCCGCCGGTCAGCCCGGCCAGCGCGAAGGTGCGCAGGCCGGCGGCGCGCTGATGCTCGCGCTCGTCGCGGGTGCGCCAGCCGCGTTCGAGCCCGACCAGCAGGCCGATGGCCAGCGACACGGCAAGGCGGCTGAGGATCTGATCCGGGTCCATCGGCGCATTCTGCCACCGGTTTCAGCGGCTTGCCAGCGCCGCAAGGTGGCCGCGATCCGGGCCCGGCTTGCGCCCGGCGTCGCGGGATTTCGGGTATTTTCGGAACAGAGAAGCCGCGAGACCCGGCACGGCGGCTCTGGACGAACCGCCCGCCGCGCCTGCATGATCGGCTTTCCAAAGAGCGAGCTTCGAGCATGACCGAGACAGGCCCCCTCACCCTCCGGACGCTGATGGCGCAAAGCGGCGTCGCCTTCGGCACCAGCGGCGCGCGCGGATTGGCCAGCGCGCTGACCGACCGCGTGGCCCATGGCTGCGTCCAGGGCTTCCTGCAATATCTGCGCGAGATCGGCGAGTTCGCCCTCGGAACCGAGGTGGCGCTGGCGGGCGACCTGCGCCCCTCGACCCCGCGCATCCTGCGCGCCTGCGCCCAGGCGGTCCGCGACGCGGGCGGGCGGGCGCTGTTCTGCGGCCATGTGCCCACGCCGGCGCTGGCGCATTACGCCTTTGGCCGCGCCATCCCCTCGCTCATGGTCACGGGCAGCCATATTCCCGACGACCGCAACGGCATCAAGTTCCACCGCCCCGGCGGCGAGATCCTGAAGCCGGACGAGGAAGGCATGGCCCGGCAGGCGCTGGCGCCGGATCCCGCCCGCTTCGACCCCGACGGCGGGCTGGCCGAAGCCGCCCCCCTGCCCGAGCCCATGGACATCGAGGACGGCTATCTGCGCCGCTATCTGGACTTCTTCGGCAAGGACGCGCTTTCGGGGCTGCGGCTTGGGCTTTACCAGCATTCCGCCGTCGGCCGCGACCTCATCGCCCGCATCCTGCGCGCGCTTGGCGCCGAGGTTCTGCCGCTGGGCCGCTCGGACCGTTTCATCCCCGTCGATACCGAGGCGCTGCGGCCCGAGGACATCGCCCTGGCGCGGGACTGGGCGGCGGGGCAGCGGCTGGACGCCATCGTCTCGACCGACGGCGATTCCGACCGTCCGCTCCTGGCCGACCACCGCGGCGAATGGCTGCGCGGCGACCTGCTGGGCCTGCTTTGCGCCCGCGAACTGGGCGCCGAATGCGTCGTCACCCCGGTCAGCAGCAATACCGCGCTGGAACTGAGCGGGGCCTTCGCCCGCACCATCCGCACCCGCATCGGCTCGCCCTATGTCATCGCGGCGATGAGCGAGGCGGCGTGCGAGACCCTGGGACCGGTCTGCGGCTACGAGGCGAACGGCGGCTTCCTGCTGGGCAGCGAGATCGTGCGGGACGGGCGGCGGCTGGCGGCGCTGCCGACGCGCGACGCGGTCCTGCCGGTGGTCGCGGTGCTGGCGGCGGCCAGGGCGCGGCCGCTGGCCGAGCTTTGCGCCGGCCTGCCGCGGCGCGTGACCTTCAGCGACCGGCTGCAGGATTTCCCGACCCGGGATTCCCAGGCGATCCTGGCCTGGCTGACCGCGGGCAGCGAGGCGGAGAGCCGCGCCCGGATCGAGGCGCAATTCGGCCCGCTGGCCGGCGGGTTGTGGCGGATCGACCAGACCGACGGGCTGCGCATGACCTTCGCGGACGGCGCGATCATCCACCTGCGCCCGTCCGGCAACGCGCCGGAGCTGCGGCTTTACACCGAGGCCGGGACCGACGAGGCCGCGCGGACGTTGAATGCCGCGGCCCTGGCGCAGGTCCGCGGGATGGCGGCGCTGCTGGCCTGACCGGCCGGGCTGGGCTCAGGCGGCCGCGGCCGCCGGCCGCACCCTTGCCGCGAAGGCACGCAGCTCGGCATCCTCCAGCGTCTCGCGCTCCAGCAATTCGCGCGCGGATTGCTCCAGGAGGTCGCGATTGGCCTCGAGCAGCGCCACCGTGCGGGCAAAGATCCTGTCGGTGATCTGCTTGACCCCCGCGTCGATCCGCTGCGCCGTGGCCTCGGAATAACGCCGGCTCAGCCACGAGCCCTGCTCGTTCGTGCCCAGGAAGCCGGGGCGGTCGCTGTCATAGCTGACATGGCCCAGATCGTCGTCCATGCCATAGCGCGTGACCATGGCGCGGGCGATGTCGGTCGCCTTGACCAGATCGTCGGCCGCGCCGGTCGAGAGATGGCCGAAGACCACGCTTTCCGCCGCCCGCCCGCCCAGCAGGACGGCGATCTTGTCCTCCAGCTCGGCGCGGGTCATCAGGAAGCGGTCCTCGGTCGGGCGCTGGATGGTATAGCCAAGCGCGCCGATGCCGCGCGGGATGATCGAGACCTTGTGGACCACGTCCACGCCGGGCAGCGCCATGGCGACCAGCGCATGGCCCATCTCGTGGCAGGCGACGATCTCGCGCTCGCGCGGGTTCAGCAGGCGGTTGCGCTTTTCCAGCCCGGCGACGATGCGCTCGACCGCCTGGTTGAAATCGGCCATGGCCACGGCATCGGCGCTGCGCCGGGTGGCCAGCAGCGCCGCCTCGTTCACCAGGTTGGCCAGGTCGGCGCCGGAAAAGCCCGGCGTCAGCGCGGCGACCTGCCCGACCTCGACATCCGGGGCCAGCCGCACCTTTTTCATATGCACCTTGAGGATGTCGATGCGGCCCTTGCGGTCGGGCTTGTCCACCAGCACCTGCCGGTCGAAGCGGCCGGCGCGCAGCAGCGCCGGGTCCAGGATCTCGGGCCGGTTGGTCGCGGCCAGCAGCACCACGCCCGACGAAGGGTCGAAGCCGTCCAGCTCGGACAGCAGCTGGTTCAGGGTCTGCTCGCGCTCGTCATTGCCGCCGGTGAACTGGCCCGAGTTGCGGGCGCGGCCAAGCGCGTCGAGTTCGTCGATGAAGATGATGGCCGGGGCGCTCTTGCGGGCCTGCTCGAACAGGTCGCGCACCCGCGCGGCACCGACGCCGACGAACAGCTCGACGAATTCCGAGCCCGAGATCGACAGGAAGGTCACCCCCGCCTCGCCCGCCACGGCCCGCGCCAGCAGCGTCTTGCCGGTGCCGGGCGGGCCGACCAGCAGCACCCCCTTGGGAATGCGCGCGCCCAGGCGGCCATAGCCCTCGGGGTCGCGCAGGAAGGCGATGATCTCCTCCAGCTCGGCCTTGGCCTCGTCCACGCCGGCGACATCGGCGAATGTCACGCCGGTTTCCTTTTCCATATAGACCTTGGCCCGGCTCTTGCCGACCTGCATGAAGCCGCCCAGGCCCTGGCGCTCGGCGAACTTGCGAAAGACGAACATCCACAGCGCCAGGAACAGCACCACCGGCACCACCCAGGACAGCAGCGCGCCAAGCCAGGTGTTCTGCGGCACGCCGCTGATCTCGACCCCGGCCTGGTCGATGCGCTCCAGGACGGCCGGATCGACCAGGGTGGTGACGAACTGGTTGCGGCCGTCGACCGGGCTATTGAAATTGCCGGTGATGCGGTCGCCGCCAACCGCCACCGACGAGATGCGGCCCTGCTCCAGGTAATCCTCGAACTGGCTGTAGCTGATCGGCGCGACATCGCGCGCGCCCGACAACAGATCCTGGACCAGGATCACGGCCAGGAAGGCCAGGATCCAATACCAGATGTGGAACTCGGTCCTTTTCTCCATGTCTTCTCCATGCCGGCGCCCGGCTGCTGGGCGCCTGGTCGACAAGCGCGCGCCTGGCCGATGTTGCCCGACCGCGCGGCGCCGATCAACGGGCCGGGCGGGTTTCGGGCGCGCGCCGATGCCGCAGCAGGACCGGCGACAGCCCCCCTGCCGCCGCCAGGGCCGCGCTCATGGCTGCGCCGGCAGGATGCGCCCGGTGCAGGGTCCGAAGCCGATGCGATAGCCCGCGCCCTGCGCATGGGCGAAAAGCCCGATCTCGTCGCCATCCTCGATGAAGGTGCGGGGCGCGCCATTGACCGTGACCGGCGCCTTGCCGCCCCCGGTCATCTCCAGCAGCGCCCCGGCCTGGTCGCGGCCCGGCCCCGAGATCGTGCCCGAGCCCAGGAGGTCGCCGACCCGCATCGGGCAGCCGGAACTGGTGTGATGCGCCAGCTGCTGGGCGCTGGAGTAATACATGACGTTGTAATTCGTCCGTCCCATCACCTGGCCGTTCATGGTCCAGCCGAGCTCCAGGTCGTAAAGCCCCGGCCGCCGCTCGTGCAGATAGGGCAGCAGCGGGTTCAGCCTCTCGGCCCCTGCGCAACGGAACGGCTCCAGCGCCGCCTGGGTCACGATCCAGGCGCCGATGGTGGTGCCAAGCGCCTTGGACTGGAAGGGCCCCAGCGGCTGGTATTCCCAGGCCTGGATGTCGCGCGCCGACCAGTCGTTCAGCAGGACATAGCCGAAGATCATCGCCTCGGCCTGATCGACGCTGACGCGGCTGCCCATCTCGCTGTCCGCGCCGACGACGGCGCCCAGCTCCAGCTCCAGGTCCAGCCGGCGGCAGGGCACCCATTCCGGCCCGGCCTCGCCCCGGACCTGCCCCATCGGCCGCCGGATCGGCGTGCCCGAGACCACCACCGACGAGGCCCGGCCGTTATAGCCGATGGGCATATGCGTCCATTGCGGCGGCAGGGCGTTCTCGGGACCGCGAAACAGCACGCCGACGTTGAAGGCATGGTTCTTCGAGGCATAGAAGTCGGTGTATTCCGTGACCCGGATCGGCAGGTGCATCTGCGCGTCAGACATGGCGACCAGCGGCAGGTCTGGCGTCGCGCCCTCGGCGAGCAGTTCGGTCAGCCGCGCACGCACTGCGTCCCAACGCGCCCGGCCAAGCGCCATGAAGCTGTTAAGTGCCGGCTGCGCGAAGGTGCCGTCCGCATCGACCAGCCCGCACGCCTCGCATTCGGCCAGATCCAGGATCATGTCGCCGATGGCCACCCCGCAGCGCGGCGCAGCGCCCGACACGGAGAACACCCCATAGGGCAGGTTGTTCAAGGGAAAGGGACAATCCGGCCGATTGGCGCTTTCGACCCGAGACCGCAGCAACGCCATGCGCATCTTCCTTCTTTCTTGTGAAAATATCCCACGGGAGGTCGCCGGCTGGTGCGCCACCGGTTCGAGAACCAGCCGGCGACGGGTGTGAAACCCCCGGCCTCCGGGGGCCACGGGTCCGGGGGCCACGGATCCCGGTACGCGTCACTTCCCGCCCGGCGTGCCGTCGAACTTCTTCTCCAGCTTTTTCCAGACCTCGATATAGTCCTTCTGCATCGGGGCCTCGCGGGCGGCGAATTCGGTCAGGTGCTGGGGAAAGCGGGTCTCGAACATGAAGGACATGGTGTCGTCCAGCTTCTCGGGCTTCAGTTCCGCGTTGGAGGCCCCCTCGAAGGCGTCGCGGTCGGGGCCGTGCGGCAGCATGCAATTGTGCAGGCTGATGCCGCCCGGCGCGAAGCCCTGCGGCTTGGCGTCGTAGATGCCGTGGATATTGCCCATCAGCTCGGACATGATGTTCTTGTGATACCAGGGCGGGCGGAAGCTGTGTTCGGCCACCTGCCAGCGTTCCCGGAACAGCACGAAGTCGATATTCGCCGGCCCCTCCTGCCCCGAGGGCGCGGTCAGCACGGTGAAGATCGACGGGTCGGGATGGTAGAACAGCACCGCACCCACCGGCGCATAGGTCCGCAGGTCGTATTTGCAGGGGCAGTAATTGCCGTGCCAGGCCACCACGTCCAGCGGGCTGTGGTCGATCCAGGTCTCGTGGAACCGGCCGCACCACTTGATGACCATGCGCGAGCGGGCCTCGCGATCCTCGAAGGCGGCGACCGGGCATTTGAAATCGCGCGGATTGGCCAGGCAATTGGCGCCGATCGGGCCGCGGTTCGGCAGGTCGAACTTCTGGCCGTAATTCTCGCAGACAAAGCCGCGGGCCGGGCCTTCCAGCAGCTCGACGCGATAGACGAGGCCGCGGGGGATGATGGCGATCTCCTTCGGCTCCAGCTCGATCACGCCCAGTTCCGTGCAGAAGCGCAGCCGGCCCTCCTGCGGCACTACCAGCAATTCGCTGTCGGCCGAGAAGAAGTATTCATCCTGCATGGATTGCGTCACCAGGTAGACATGGCTGGCCATGCCGACCTGGATGTTCACGTCGCCGGCCGTGGTCATGGTGCGCATGCCGGTGATCCAGGTCAGCTCCTCCTCCGGCACCGGGATCGGATCCCAGCGATACTGGCCCAGGCTGACGATGTCGTCGCGCAGGTTCGGCGCCGTCTTCCAATGGGGCAGGTCGATGGCCGCAAAATCGCCGGTATGGCGGACCGAGGGCCGGATGCGATAGCACCAGGTCCGCTCGTTCTGGCCGCGCGGCGCGGTGAAGGCGGTGCCGGACAGCTGCTCGGCATAAAGCCCGTAGGCGCATTTCTGCGGGCTGTTCTGGCCCTGCGGCAGGGCGCCGGGCAGGGCCTCGGTCTCGAAATCGTTGCCGAAGCCGGGCATGTAGCCCGGATGCGTGCCGGTGGCGACGGTGGCGCGGGTCATCCCGCGCGGCAGGTCGTGGGTCATGGGCGCTCCTCCTCGGTCGGCATCATTGCTGTTGCAACGAATATGCCGTTGCATCGGCAACGATGTCAACGCGGATCTGCGGCCCGGCCGATCCTTGTTGCAGGCGCAACGGCTTTCTGCTGTTCTGCCGGCCAAGGAGAAGCGCATGTCATTCGATCTGGACCGGTTCCTGCCCTATCGCCTGTCGGTCGCCGCCGCCCAGGTCAGCCGCCGCTTTGCAGCCCGCTACGCGGCCGAGGCGGGGCTGAGCATTCCCGAATGGCGGGTTCTGGCGCATCTGGCCCATTCCGGCGCGGTGAGCGTGCGCGACATCAACGCGCGGGTGCATCTGGACAAGTCGGTGGTCAGCCGCGCCGCCGCGCGGCTGCAAGAGGCGGGCTGGGTGCGCAAATCGGGCAACGCGGCCGACCGCCGGCTGGTGGTGCTGGAGCTGACGCCCGAGGGCCGCGCGCTGATGGCGCGGCTCGGGCGCATCGCCGAGGCCTTCCAGGCCGAGCTGCTCGCCGAGCTGGGACCGGAGGCCGAGGCCCTCGACAGGGCGCTGGCACGGCTGGCCGGCACGGAAGCCGGCGCGCTCTAGCCTGCAGCACCAAGACCCGGAACGCCGACAGGGGCGGTAGGAGGCTTGCGATATGCGTCACGCGGCCCGGACATGCTGCGATCGAACCAGATCCGCCCGGATCGGGCGCAGGACGGGCGCAGAACAGGCACCGGGGTTGCGCCGGCCCGCGCGACGGGCGAACATCGCCGGCAGGCCACCCTGTCCCCTGATCCGCATGCGATGATGAAACCGACCCCGGCGACCGGCACCCCTTCCCCGACCCCCCTGCCCGCGACCGGGATCACCGGGCTTTCGGCGCTGGACCTCAGCCGCGCCATCCAGGCCCGCGACCTGGGCTGCGTCGAGGTGATGACGGCCTTCCTGGACCGGATCGAGGCGCTGAATCCCAGGGCGAACGCCCTCGTCTCGCTGCGCCCGCGCGAGGCGCTGCTGGCCGAAGCCCGCGCGGCGGATGCGGAACTGGCGGCGGGGCGGTCGCGCGGCTGGCTGCACGGCATCCCGCAGGCGCCCAAGGATCTGACCGCGACCGCCGGCATTCCCACGACCATGGGGTTCCGCGGCCTCCGGGACCACCTGCCCAAGGCCGATTCCGTGCTGGTCGAGCGCAGCCGCGCGGCCGGCGCGATCCTGATCGGCAAGACGAACACGCCGGAATTCGGCCTTGGCTCGCATACCTACAACGCCCTGTTCGGCACCACGCCGAACGCCTGGGATCCGGCGCTTTCGGCGGGCGGCAGTTCCGGCGGCGCGGCGGTGGCGCTGGCGCTGCACATGCTGCCGGTCGCGGATGGCAGCGACATGATGGGCTCGCTGCGCAACCCGGCGGGCTGGAACAACGTCTATGGCTTCCGCCCCTCGATGGGCCGGGTGCCCAACGGCCCGGCGCCCGAGCTGTTCTTCCAGCAGCTCGGCCACGAGGGGCCGATGGCGCGCAATGTCGCCGACCTTGCCATGCTGCTTGCGACCCAGGCCGGCCGCGATCCGCGGCTGCCGCTGTCGCTGGCGGGCGACGGCGCGGAATTCGCCGCGCCGCTGGCCGGCGATGCCAGGGGCAAGCGGATCGGCTGGCTGGGCGATCTGGGCGGCCATCTGGCGATGGCACCGGGCGTGCTGGACACCTGCGAAAGCGCGCTGCGGATCTTCGAGGCGATGGGCTGCGCCGTCGAGCCCGCCCTGCCGCAATTCGACATGGCGCGGCTGTGGTCGGCCTGGGTCGTGCTGCGCAGCTTTCTGGTCTCGGGCAGCCTGCGGGCGGTCCACGACCTGCCCCGCACCCGCGCATTGCTGAAGCCCGAGGCGATCTGGGAGATCGAGACCGGCCGCGCGCTGACCGGCAGCCAGGTCTTCGAGGCTTCGGTGACGCGCTCGGCCTGGTACCAGGAGGTTCTGCGGCTGTTCGACCGCTACGATTACCTGGCGCTGCCCACGGCGCAGCTTTTCCCCTTCGACGCCGGCGAGCCCTGGCCGAAGGAGATCGCCGGGCGCAGGATGGACAGCTATCACCGCTGGATGGAGGTGGTGATACCGGGCAGCATGGCCGGCATCCCCGTGCTGGCGGTGCCGGCGGGCTTCGGCGCGCAGGGCCTGCCGATGGGGTTGCAGATCATGGGGCCGCCGCACGCAGACCGGGCGGTGCTGGAACTGGGCCATGCCTATGACCTCGTCCAGCCCCATACGGCGCAAAAAAGCCCGCTGGCGGGCTGACAGGGCGGAAGCCCGCGCCAGCGCCGCGCGGTCAGGTGGCCGGCGCCACATGCCGCAAACCGCGGGCCGCCTGCCGGATGGCCTGCGCCTCGGCGCCGTCCAGACGCTGCGCCAGCCGGTCGAGGCTGGGGCCGGCGCGGCCGGCGTCGCGGGCGATGCGCGCCAGCCGCCGCCGGGCCAGCCCCGCCGCGCGTCGGGTCGGGTCCGGCGTGTCGGGCGCGGCCAGCAGCGCGTGGCAGCGCATCGCGGCATGGGCCAGGGTCAGGATGGCAAGGCTTTGCGCCAGCGCCCGGTCGCGCGCCCCGGCCAGCCGCTCGGAAAGCCGCACCAGCCGCAGCGCACGATGATACAGCCGCGCCTGCCAGACCCGGCGGCGCGCCAGCGCATCCGGGTTGCCGGCGATCGCGGCCAGATCGCGCAGCATCATCTGCACCAGGTGCCGCTGGCGGCGTTGCAGGCTGACCGGATAGACCAGCCGGTAACCGGCCCAGGCCGTCAGCGGCGCGGCCAGGACCGCCAGCCCCTTCAGCAGCAGGTCCGGCAAGCCTTCCTGCAGCGGCAGATGCGGCTGCGACATCAGCAACAGGATCATGCTGTAATCCGTGGCGGCCAGCATGGTCCGGCGGTGTCCGGCCAAAAGCGGTGCCAGCATCAGCAAGGGCACCAGCATCAGGATCTGCTGCAATTCGGTCCGGGCCAGGGGCCAGAGCAGCCAGTGGCACAGGATCGCCGCCACCATGCCGAGCGCCTGCCCGGCGCTGACGTAGCGCATCATCTGGGCCGGGTTCTCGAAGGTCGAGAACAGCGAGATCATCACCGACAGGCCCAGCAGCATGAAGGGGCCGAGGCTCCAGCCGGTGGCCAGCCAGATCATGCCGAACAGCAGCATCGCCCCGCCGGCACGCAACCCGGCCTCGCGTGCGCCGATCCAGTCGCGATGCAGCGCCACCGGCGGCGGCGCAGCAGGCGGGACGGGATGCGCATCCCAGCCGCGCAGCGCCTCGGCCAGCCCCTGCACCAGCCGGCGCAGCTCGTCATCGCCCTCGGGGGTGGCAAGGATGCGGCACGCCGCCGCCGCATCGCCGCGATCCAGCGCCCCCGCCGCATCGGCCAGCCGCCGCGCCAGCGGCACCGGCACCGGCGCCGCGCCCTCGGCCCGCAGCAGCAGCGGCATGGCGGCAAGCAGCACCGCCCGGCTGGCCCGCACCTCGCGCCGCGAGCGCAGCGAACCGGCGGCATGGGGATCGAGGCCCTCCTCCAGCGCGGCGATGCGCGACAGCAGCGCCCGGCCCTCGGCCGGCGCCGTTCCGGCCAGATGGCGCAGCAGATCGACCAGCAGGCCGCCGATGCGGGCGCGCAGATCGGCGACACCGCCCTGCCCGGCCAGGAAATAGCCGGCCAGCGTCGCCACCACGACCCCGGTCAGCACCGTCGCCAACCGGTCGGCGCCCAGATGCAGCACCCGGTCGGGATGCGCCGTGTCCAGCAGCGCCACCATCGAGGCCGAATAGCCCGCCAGCACCGTGCCATAGGCGATAAAGCCGCGCTGGAGATTGCCGGCCCAGGTGCAAAGCCCGACCCAGAGCGCCAGCCCCAGCACCAGGATCCCCGGATGCAGCGGCGCGCCCAGCACCAGCAGCACCCCCGCCCCCGTGCCGACCAGCGTCCCGGCAAAGCGGAAGAAGGCCTTTTCGAGCAATTGCCCGCGCAAGGGCTGCGCCGCCGCCCAGACCGACATGCCAGACCATTGCGGATGCTCCAGCCCCATGGCCCAGGCGACCAGAACCGCAAGGCAGCAGGCCAGTGCCGTGCGGCTGGCAAAGCACAGCCTGCCCCCGTCGAAGCCGCGCCGCAGCAGCCAGTCCGCGCTCATTCCTGCCCGACCGCCAGCCTGTGGGCGATGCGCGCCTCGATCCGGGACAGGTGGCGCAGCATCTCGTCCAGCGCGGCATCGTCCAGATCGGCCAGCAGTTCCGCCTCGATCCGGTCCAGCAGCCGGCGCAGGCGCGCCACCTCGTCCCGGCCGGCGGCGGTCAGCAGGATGCGGCGGGCACGGCGGTCGGCGGGATCGGGCCGGCGCTCGACCAGGCCGCGGCCCTCCAGCAGGTCCAGCAGCCGCACCAGCGTCGAGCCGTCCAGCGCCAGCCTTGCGGCAAGCTCGGTCTGGCTGATGCCGTCGCCGCCCTCGGCCAGATGGATGAGCGGCGCCCAGGTCGCATCGGTCAGCCCGGCCGGGGCCAGGGCCTGCTCGACGGCCCGCCGCCACTGGCGGCCGAGCGTCACGAAATAGCGGCCGAAACCGCCGCGCGCAGGGGTCGGATGATTGGTCATGATGATACATGTATGTCAAAATAATTTGTATTGCAAATTATTTTGACAGCCAATGAATCCCGGCAAGGCACGGCGGCAGTTTCCCAGCGCGACGCTGCGCCGGCGTCCCGGTCCTGCCCCCCGGTCCCGCCCCCAGGTTTCGCCCCGCGCAGCCGGAGGAATGACATCAAACTGTCCGCCAACCGTTGCCGAACCGTTGCATGCCGGCCCTAGCGTCCGCGCGACCCGCATCCCAGGAGTTGCCATGACCGCCCGCCTGCTTTCCGCCGCCTCGATGCTTGCGCTTCTTGCCGGCCCCGCCCTGTCCGAAAGCTTCAACCGCATCGCCTCCATCCCGGTCATCGCCAACATGGCCGAGGGCGAAGACAGGGCGCGCGCTTCCTCGGCCGAGATCGTCTCGGCCTCGCCCGACGGCATGACGCTGATCTATACTGACAGCCCGTTGGGCGTGGTCGGGCTGATCGACATCCGCGATCCCAAGGCGCCGAAACCGCTGGGCAATGTCGCGCTGCAGGGCGAGCCGACGACCGCCCATATCATCGGCACGCACGCCTTCGTCGGCGTGAGCACCTCGGAAAGCCGTGCCAAACCCTCGGGCCGGCTTGCAGTGGTCGATCTGGACAGCGCGGCCGAGGTGGCATCCTGCGACCTGGGCGGCCAGCCGGATTCGGTGGCGGTGGCGCCGGACGGCAGCTTCCTGGCCGTGGCGATCGAGAACGAGCGCGACGAGGAGGCGGGCGACGGCGGCTTGCCGCAGATGCCCGCCGGCTTCCTGGCCAAGCTGCCCATCCGCGACGGCATGCCCGATTGCGCGGCGCTTGAGCGGATCGACCTGACCGGCCTGGCCGGCATCGCCCCCGAAGACCCCGAACCCGAATTCGTCGACATCAACGAGGCGGGCGAGATCGTCGTCACGCTTCAGGAAAACAACCACATCGCCGTCATCGGCGCCGACGGCCGGGTCGCCGCGCATTTCCCGGCCGGCGCCGTGGCGCTGGAGAATGTCGATACCAGGACCGATGGCAGGCTGGACTTTTCCGGCAAGACCGACCCGATCCCGCGCGAACCCGACGGGGTGAAATGGATCGACGCCGACCATTTCGTCACCGCCAACGAAGGCGACTGGAAGGGCGGCTCGCGCGGCTTCACCATCTGGAACAAGGACGGCACGGTCGTTTCCGAATCCGGCGCCACGCTGGAACATGCCATCGCCGAGATCGGCCACTATCCCGAAAAACGCTCGAAATCCAAAGGGGTCGAGATCGAAAGCGTCGAGTTCGCCCGCTTTGGCGAGACGCCCTATCTGTTCGTGCTGTCCGAGCGTGCCTCGGTCGTGGCGGTCTATGACCTGACCGACCCGGCAGCGCCGCAACTGACCCAGATCCTGCCCTCGGGCATCTCGCCCGAAGGGGCGGTCGCCATCCCGGCGCGCAACCTGTTCGTCACTGCCAACGAGGCCGACCTGGGCGAGGATGGCGCGGCACGGGCGCATGTGATGATCTTCGAGCGCAGCATCGCGGAACCGGCCTATCCCATGCTGACCTCGGCCGGCGCCGACGGGCTGATCGGCTGGGGTGCGCTTGGCGCGCTGGCCTCGGCCCCCAGGCGCGAGGACCGGCTGTTCGCCGCCTCGGACAGCGTCTATTCCGCCATGCCCTCGATCTACGAGATTGACACCGGCACGAAACCGGCGCGGATCGTGAAGCAGACCATCGTCACCCGCGGCGGCGATCCGGCGCAAAAGCTCGACATCGAGGGGCTGACCTCGGATGGCGAAGGCGGCTTCTGGCTGGCGAACGAGGGCGATGCGGCCAAGCTGGTGCCCCACGCAATCCTGCATGTGAACGAGACGGGCGAGATCACGCAGGAAATCGCCCTGCCCGCCGTATTGCTGGCGCATCAGACCCGCTTCGGCGCCGAGGGCATCGCCAAGGTGGGCAACACGCTTTGGGTCGCGATGCAGCGCGAATGGGGCGACGATCCGCAGGGTCAGGTGAAGCTGCTGGCCTATGATCTCGATGCCGGGGAATGGGGCGCAGTGCGCTATCCGCTGGAGCCGAAGGGCGAGGGCTGGATGGGCCTGTCGGAAATCGCGGTGAAGGGCGGGCACGCCTATGTCATCGAGCGCGACAACCTGATCGGCGACAAGGCGGCGGTGAAGAAGATCTTCCGCGTGGCGCTGGCCGACCTGCAGCCGGCCCCGCTGGACGGCGAGTTGCCGGTCGTCGCCAAGGAAGAAATCCGCGACCTGATCCCGGAACTGCGGGCGCTGACCAACGGCTATGTCGTGGACAAGGTCGAGGGGCTGGCCTTCGACGCACGGGGCGACGCCTGGGTGGTGACCGACAATGACGGCGTGGACGACAGTTCGGGCGAAACGCTGTTCTGGAACCTTGGCGCGCTGTGATGCCATGGGCAGGGCCGGCGCCGGCCCTGCCCGTCAATAGCGCAGCCGGGCGTAATAGGAATGCTCGGCCGCCGCGCGCGCCTGGCCCAGGGTGACGATGCCCCGCGCCTTCAGCAGCGGCAGCAGGCGCAGGAACACCTCGGCCGTCACCAGCGCATCGCTCAGCGCGTTGTGGCGCTGGGTGATCTCGACCCCCAGCCGCGCCGCGATGGCTTCCAGCGAATGCGAGGGCTCGTGCGGCTGGGCGATGCTGGCCAGCAGCAGCGTATCCAGCACCGGCTGGTCGAAGCGCAGCCCGGTCGCCGCCTCTTTCATCTGCAAAAAGCGCATGTCGAAGGCGACGTTGTGGCCGACCAGCACCGTGTCCGCGGCATAGGCGTGGAAGGCCGGCAGCACCGCGGCGATGCGGGGCTGGCCCTGCACCATCTCGGGGCGGATGCCGTGATAGGGGATGGATTCGGGCGGAATCTCGCGGCCCGGATCGACCAGCTGGTCGAAACGCTCGCCACGCAGCATCTTGCCGTTCAGGATGCGCAGCGCGCCGATCTGGATGATCTCGTCGCCCTGCGCCGGGTTCAGGCCGGTCGTCTCGGTGTCGAAGACGGTATAGCTCAGCCGCTCCAGCAGTTGGTCGTCCAGCGAGCGGCTGGAATCGCTGGCCGCGAACAGGTCGAAATCATAGAATTCCGGCCGCGTCTCCAGCGCCTCGGCCTCGGGCCCGGCCGAGGCGGTCGGCAGCAGGAAGCGGAAAAAGGACAGGCCGGCCGGGCGGTCCTGCTCCAGCCACAATTCGCCGCCATGCCGCTCGGCGATGTCGCGGGCGGCGGCCTGCGCGCCGCCATCGCCGCCCGCGGCCGGGGCGGCCGGATCGAGCGGCCAGACCAGGTCCAGATGCGCCCAGCCCGGCGTCGCGGCAGGCGCAAGGCGCAGCGTCAGGGACGGCATGCCCTGCGGCCCCGACAGCGATTCTGCCAGCGCGCCAAGCGCCTGGATCAGCGAAAAGCTGTCCAGTCGCAGCCACAAACCGTCATCGGCGCTTTCCACCTTGGCCACCCGCCCGGTCTGCGCCAGCACATGCTGCGCCGCCGCCGCCAGCAGGTCGTCGCCCAGCATCTCCTGCAGGGGCCAGCGGGTCAGGATCTCTTGCGAGGCATCGGCCGTCATCGCCGCCAGCCGCTGGCCCATGGCCGCCACCTCGTCGCGGACGATGGCGTGGAAGCCGTCGCGCTCGGCCGGCTCCAGGTCGGGATAATCCAGCATGTCCAGCGCCGCGCCCATATTGGCCAGCGAGGCGCGGCTGGCCTCGGTCAGCTCGGTCAGGCGGCGGTCGCGGCGGGACTGGGCGGCATAATCCTGGGTGATGTCGTCAAGCAGCAGCACATAGCCGCTGATCGCGCCCGCCTGCGGCCGCACCGGCGCCAGCACGACATGCAGCAGGCTGCCGGTGGTGGTGGTGGTGACGAATTGCGCCGAAACCGCCGTGTCGCCCCGCGCGATATGGCGGTCCACCGTCTCGCGCGCATGCTCGATCAGCGCGCGGTCGATCACCGCGTGGATCGAGCGGCCCAGCCCGATCGCCTCGGCCCCGCCGGCAAGCTGCCCGCCCGAGACGCGATGGAACAGCCCGCGGGCATGGTCATTGTAAAGCAGGATGCGGCCGTCGAGATTGCAGACCACGACGCTTTGGCGCAGCTCGGCCATCAGCGCGCCAAGCTGGTCGCGTTCCTGCGCCACCTTCTCTTGCGCCTCGGCCACCAGCCGGGCCATGTCGGTCTGCAGGGTCTGGCGCTGGTCGGCCAGCCGGTTCACCGCATCGGCCAGCCCGGCCAGCGCACCATCCGCCTGCGGCCGCGGCGCGTCGGCATTCCCGGCCAAGAGCCGCGCGGCATCGGCCAGCCGCGCCGGTGCCTCGACATGGCGGGCATGAAGCCGCGCCGCCCACCAGCCCGTCAGCGCCGCGCCCACCAGCCACCAGCCGAACAGGATCGCGCCGCTGGCTTGCAGCGCCGGGGCCAAGGCGGCGCCCAGCCCCCCGCGCGGCCCCAGGGGCAGCGAGGCATAAAACAGCCCCGCGCCCAGCAGCGCCCAAAGCGCCAGCGCCAGCCCCGGCGCGGCGGCAAGCAGCAGGCGGCGCGGCCCGGGCCTCATGCCAGCATCTCGCGGATGCGCACGATCAGTTCGCGGGTCGAGAAGGGCTTGGTCACATAGGCATCCGCCCCCGCCCCCATGCCGCGGGCGATGTCGGTGTCGCGGCCCTTGGCGGTCAGCATCAGGATGCGGATGCCGGAAAGGTCGGGATCGGCGCGTACCGCCTCGCAGACCTCGAAGCCGCTCATGCCCGGCATGGCCGCATCCAGCAGCACCAGCCGCGGTCGCTCGCCGCGGATCATCGCCAGCGCCTGGGTACCGTCGGGCGCAACCAGCACCTCGTAGCCCTCGCGCTTGAGCATGAAGGACAGCGAGACAACGATATTCGGCTCGTCATCCGCGATCAGCACCCTCTCCGTCATCCAACCCTCCCTTGCTGCGAAAGCGGCAGGCTGAAGGCAAAGCACGCCCCCTGCCCCGGCTGGCTGTCCAGCCACATCCTGCCGCCCAGATTAACCACGATCTGCCGGCTGATCGGAAGCCCGAGCCCGGTGCCGGGCGGGCGGTTGCCGGCCTCGCCGCCCTGACGGAACTTGTCGAAGACGGCGGCCTGGTCCGCGGCCGCGACGCCGGGACCGTTGTCGCGCACCATGACCACCAGTTCGTCGCCCTGATGGCGCAGGGCGACCTCGACCCGGCCGCGGCCCTCGGGGACGAATTTCGCGGCATTCGACAAAAGGTTGACCAGAACCTGCGTCAGCCGGTCGGGATCGGCCAGCACCATCGGCACCTGCTCGGGCAGGTCCAGCATCACCTCGGCGCCACGCTCGCGGAACAGCTCGGCGGTGGAACGCAGGGCCGCCGCGATCAGCGCCTTCATGTCCACGTCGGTATTGTGCCATTCGGCCATGCCGGATTCGATCTTGGCCAGGTCCAGAACCTGGTTGACCAGCCGGCTCAGCCTTTCGCTTTCCGACAGGATGATGCCCAGGAACTCCTCGCGCTCGGCGGGCTGGATATCGGGCGTGTCCAGCATCAGTTCGGTCAGCGCCCGGATCGAGGTCAGCGGCGTGCGCAATTCATGCGTGACCGAGGACATGAAATCGTCCTTGAGCTGATCGAGGCTTTTCAGCTTTTCATTGGCGGCGCGCAGCTCGACCGTCGCCTCCTCGAGCTCGCGGGCATAGGTGCGCACCTGCGAGGCCTCGTCGATGATCTCCAGCACGTCGCCCAGGCTCAGCGGTTCCTCTTGCGCCACCGATTCCACCATGACACGGGCCGAGGCGGTGCCGATGGCGCCGGCGATCTGGCGCTCGACCCGCTCCACCAGCCGGGCGTCGGCGGTCAGGCTGTCCAGTGCGGTTCCGGTCTCGCGCGCGTGGTCGCGAAACAGCGCCTCGGCCCGCGCCGCGCCCAGGAAACGGCCGGCCAGCCGGCGCAGATCCTCGGGCCGCGCCCGGCCGCGCCAGAAGACCGGCTGCGCCTGGCCGCGCTGGAACACCTCGACGAAAAGCAGCGCCTGGCTGGCCTCGCGGGCCGAGGCGCGGCCCCGAAGCGACAGGCCGACATAAAGCCCGATATTGACCAGAAGGCTCCAGAACAGCGAATGGGTCAGCTCGTCAAAGCCGGTCAGCCCGAACAGGCGCTGCGGTGCCAGGAAGGCCAGGCCGAAGGGACCGTCGAGGAAACCGCCCGGAATCCAGCCCGAACGCGCGACCGAGGGCAGCATCAGGGTATAGGCCCAGACCAGCGAGCCGCCGATCAGCCCGCCAAGCGCGCCGGCCCTCGTCGCGCCACGCCAATACATGCCGCCCAAGAGCGCCGGGGCGAATTGCGCCACCGCGGCAAAGCTGATCAGCCCGATCGAGACCAGCGCATAGGCCTCGCCCGCCACGCGGAAATAAAGATAGCCCAGCAGCAGCACCAGCAGGATCGCGGCCCGGCGGATGTTCAGCAAAAGCTGCGTCAGATCGCCCCCGGTGCGGGCAAAGCGGCCGCTGCCCAGCAGGGCGGGCATCACCAGGTCGTTGCAGACCATGGTCGAGACCGCGACGGTTTCCACGATGATCATGCCCGTCGCCGCCGAAAGCCCGCCCAGATAGGCCAGCAGCGCCAGCCATTCCGCACCCTGCGACAGGGGCAGCGTCAGCACATAGCTTTCCGCCCCCGCCCCGCCGTCGCCGAAGATCAGCATCCCGCCGATGGCGATGGGCAGCACGAAGATGTTGATCAGCAGCAGATAGGCCGGAAACTGCCACGAGGCGGGCAGGATGTGCCGCTCGTTCACGCATTCGACCACCATCATCTGAAACTGCCGCGGCAGCAGCAGCACCGACAGCATCGACAGCAGCGTCAGCGTGAACCATTGCGCGCCCTGGAAGCCCTGGAACCCCTGCCCGCCCAGTTGCAACAACGCGGCGATGTCGGGCTGGGCCTGCGCCCGCGCCCAGATGTCGCCCATGCCGCCGAAAAGCCCGTAGGTGACGAAGATGCCCACCGCCAGGAAGGCCGCCAGCTTGACCGCCGATTCGAAGGCGATGGCGGCGACCATGCCTTCGTGCCGCTCGGACAGGTCCAGGTGGCGGGTGCCGAAGACCACGGCGAAACCGGCCAGCGACAGCGCCATGTAAAGCGTGCCGTCCTGCCACCAGGCCGCATCGGCCGGGCCGGGGCCGCCGGTCAGCGCCTCGTAGCCGGCCGAGACCGCTTTCAATTGCAAGGCGATATAGGGCAGGATGCCGACAACGGTGATCAGCGTGACCAGCGCCGCCAGCAGCGGGCTCTTGCCATAGCGGCTGGCGATGAAATCCGCGATCGAGGTGATGCGGTAGCTGCGGGCGATCCGCACCATCTTGCGCAGCACCAGCCAGGCCAGCAGCATGGCCAGCATCGGCCCCAGATAGATCGGCAGGAACCACACCCCGCCCGAGGCGGCGCGCCCGACGCTGCCGAAATAGGTCCAGGCCGAGCAATAGACCGCCCAGGACAGCGCATAGACCAGGCTGTTGTCGATCAGCGAGCGGCCCTGGCCGGCGCGGCGGTCGCCATGCGCCGCCACCGCCACCAAGAGCAGCAGGTAGCCAAAGGAAACCGCAAGGACCAGGGCAGGCTGGATCATCCCTCGCGCTCCCCGGCGTCCCGCGGCTCCTTGCCGCCGCGGCCGGTGCGCGGCGCGCTGACCCAGGCCAGGGCGGCGATCAGCCCGATCCAGATCACGAACAGCGCCACCGGCAGCAGCGGCAGCCCCAGCACCGTCAGCGGCTGGTCCCAGACCAGCAGCAGCGGGAAATTGAGCAGCAGGAAACCGGCGCCGCACAGCGCCAGCAGCACCTCGGATCGGGGACCGTCGCGCCGCCTCATAGCAGGTCCAGCCGGTAATGCTGGCCCAGCCATTGCTTGAAATCGCGCACGATGTTCAGCGAATCGCGCAGGGCCTGGCGATCCAGCCGGCCCAGGTCGGCGGGACGGATGCTGTTGTCGGGCGCCTGCCCGCGCGCGATCTGCGCCAGGTTGCCGTCCAGCTTCAGCGCCATCATGCAATGCAGCGCGTCGGTCAGGTCGCGCGCCAGCCCGGCATCGATGCGCCCCGCCGCCGCCAGCGCCTGCAAGCGGGCGCGGGTGCCGGTCGCAGCGATGCCATATTCCAGCGCCAGGGCGCGGGTGCCATGCACGACCGGGAAGATGCCCAGCTTCTTGAGGTCGATCTCGGCCGCCTCGGGTCCGCGCATCCCCGGCAGGCGACGCCACCAGCCGCCCTCGGCGCCGCTGTCGAACTGCCGGATCGCGGCGGCGAAGCGGGCATGGAAACTGTCGCTGCCGGTCAGGATGCGCCGCAGCCGGTCCCGCAGCGCGACCAAGAGCCCTTCGTCGCCCGCCACCGCCGCGGCATCGAGAAAGATCGCCAGGTTCATCGGCCCCTCGGCATCGCCGCCATGGACCCAGTCGCGGATGGTGTCGCCGAAGCCCTGCACGCTCTGGCACCACAGCGGCCGGCTCAGCATGATGCCGCCCGGACAGGGCGGATAGCCGAAGGAGATCAATGCCTCGGTAAAGGCCTGCGTCACCCGGTCGAGCCCGTCGAAGCTGAAATCGTCGCGCAGGATCAGGGCGTTGTCCTGGTCGGTGCGGATGATTTGTTCCGACCGCCCCTCGCTGCCCATGACGATCAGGCAGCTGTTGTCGCGCAGCGCCTGCGGCGCCAGCAGCTGCCACAGCCGGCGAAAGATCTGCCGGTTCAGCCCGCCGACCAGCCCGGCGATGACCTCGATTCGCACGCCGTCCTCGTGCAGGGCGCGGATCAGCGCCTCGACCTGGGCGGCGGGCCGGGCCAGTTCGGCCGGGCTGGTCGCCCGCGCGATCTCGGCCGCGACCAGGTGCGACTGGTTGGCCAGGAAGCCCATCAGGTCCAGCTGGCTGAGAATGCCGGCAACCGCATCGCCCTCGCGCACCAACACGCGGTGGATGCGGTGGCGCAGCATCAGCGTCATCGCGTCGAAAAGGTCGTCGTCGATCGAGACGGAAAAGGGCGTGAAGCTGGTGAAGTCGCGCACCTTCAGCGCCGCGGGGGGCGTCTCGCGCAGGATCGCCTGCACCAGGTTGGTGGTGGTGAAGATGCCCAAGCGCGTGCCGTCCCGCACCAGCGCATCGGTGATGCCGCGCGCCGCGAGTTCGCGGCACAGCGTCAGCAGGTCGGTTTCGGCATCGACGAAATGCGGCTTGCGCAGGATGGCGTCGCCCACCCGCGCGGTAACCAGCGTCACCATCTCGCGCTGCTCGTGGCGCTGCGCGCGCTCGACGGCCGTCATCGCCGGCCTTCCCGCCGCCCGGCCAACAGACATCAAGCCACCGCTTCAGAGGAATCGCGCATGGATTCTCTGCCCCCTCCCAACCTTGAAACCGCACCAGGCGCAACCTTTTCAAGGCTGCGCCCGGCGCCATACCGGCCTTCCTCCTGCTCGCAATACCTTGATAAGCCTAAGCCCAGGGCTTGCACAACATCCTTGCCGCGGGTGGGGGTGCGGAAGGGCCGCGATCAGGGGTCGACGGCGCGGAACTCCAGCTTGCCCGAAAGCAGGATGGCAACGGTCGAGCAGACCGCGCCCGACAGCAGATAAAGCCCCGCGGCGGGCAATCCCAGCCAGGTGGACAGCAACAGCGCGGTCAGCGGCGCAAAGCCCGCGCCGAACATCCAGGCCAGGTCCGAGACGATGGCCGAGCCGGTATAGCGGTTGCGCGCCTCGAACAGCGAGGCCACCGCGCCCGAGCTTTGCCCGAAGCTGAGGCCGAGGATGAAGAAGCCGACGATCATGTAGACCAGCTCGCCGGTCTGGCCGCCGGACAGCAGCAGCGGCGCCAGCGCGGCAAAGCCGCCGATCAGCAGCGCGCCCACCAGCAGCAGGTTGCGCCGGCCGAAGCGGTCGGCCAGCCAGCCCGACAGCAGGATGGCCAGGATGCCGCCGGTCGCCGCCACCGCCTCGATGATCAGGAAGCTCAGCAGCGTTTCGTCGGTGTAAAGATAGATCCAGGACAGCGGATAGACCGTGACCATGTGGAACATGGCAAAGCTGGCCAGGGGCACGAAGATGCCGATCAGGATCGCGCCGCCGTCCTCGCGCAGGGTCTTGCCGATGCGGGTCGGCTGAAGTTCGCGCGATTCGAACAGCTCGGCGAATTCCTCGGTCGCGACGATGCGCAGCCGCGCGAACAGCGCCACGACATTGACCGAGAAGGCGACGAAGAACGGATAGCGCCAGCCCCAGTCCAGGAAATCCTGCGCCGTCAGGTTGGCCGCCAGATAGGCGAACAGCAGGCTGGCCACGATCAGCCCGATGGGTGCGCCCAGCTGCGGCACCATGGCGTAAAAGCCGCGGCGATGGCGCGGCGCGGTCAGCGCCAGCAGCGAGGGCATGCCGTCCCAGGCGCCGCCCAGGGCCAGCCCCTGCGCGATACGCAGCACGGCCAGGATGGCCACGGCCCAGCCGCCGACGTTCTCGTAGCTGGGGATGAGGCCCATGGCGACGGTCGCGGTCCCCATCAGGAACAGCGCCGCGGTCAGCTTGGTCACGCGGCCGTGGCGGCGGTCGATGCTCATGAACAGCACGCTGCCCAGCGGTCGGGCGACGAAGGCCAGCGCCAGCAGCGCGAAGGACAAGAGCGTCCCGGTCAGCGGATCGGCAAAGGGAAAGATCCGCTGCGGAAAGACGATCACCGAGGCGATGGCGAAGACGAAGAAATCGAAGAATTCCGAGGTGCGCCCGATGATGACGCCCACCGCGACATCCGAGGGCGAAACCCGGTGGCGGCCATGCGAGGACGGGGCGGCCGATTGCACGGCGGGCGTGGAGGAGGTGGTGCTCATGTGTCGAGGAATCCGATGCGATGCAGATTCGTGCCGGGCACGGGCCAACCCGCCGCGGCGTTTCCGGCCTCATAGCTGCCGCAAGCCAAAACTGAACTGTATAGGACAAAACGTCGCATGGCGGATTTGATCTAGATCAAGGTAATTCGCCCCGTGCCATGTCGCGCCCCGCGACTCAGCCCTCCGTTCCCGTCGCTCACCGACATCGGGTAGTCCAATGACCTACATAAGAAAATTCGCCCGCCTGCCCTGGCTTGCCTTGCTGATTCCGCTTGCCGCCTGCAAGGCCGAGGTGCTGGCGCCCGCCGGGGACGTGGCCGCGCGGCAGCGCGACCTGCTGGTGATCTCGACCCTGCTGATGCTGCTGATCATCGTGCCGGTGATGGTGCTGACCGTGATCTTTGCCCGCCGCTATCGCGAAAGGAACAAGGACGCCGACTATCGCCCGGACTGGGATCATTCGACCAAGCTGGAATTCGTCATCTGGGCCGCGCCGCTTCTGATCATCATCACCCTGGGCGCGCTGACCTGGGTCGGCACGCATCTGCTGGATCCCTATCGGCCGCTGGACCGCATCAGCGCCGACCGCCCGCTGACCGAGGCGCATGAGCCGCTGCCGGTGCAGGTGGTGGCGATGGACTGGAAATGGCTGTTCATCTATCCCGAGCAGGGCATCGCCTCGGTCAACGAGCTGGCCGTGCCGGTGGATCGCCCGGTCGCGTTCAGGCTGACCTCGACCTCGGTGATGAACGCCTTCTACATCCCCGCGATGGCCGGCATGATCTATGCCATGCCGGGGATGGAGACCAAGCTGAACGGCGTCTTCAACCATCCCGGCGAATACAAGGGCATCGCCTCGCATTATTCGGGACACGGCTTCTCGGGGATGCATTTCAAGGCGCATGCCACCGACGAGGCCGGCTTCGACGCCTGGGTCGAAAAGGCGCGGGCCACCGGCGGCACGCTGGACCGCCCGCGCTACCTGGAACTGGAGGCGCCCAGCGAGAACGTGCCGCCGATGTCCTTTGCCGAGGTCGACCCGCAGCTGTTCCAGCGCATCGTCAACATGTGCGTCGAGCCGGGCAAGATCTGCATGGCCGAGATGATGGCGCTGGACGCGCAGGGCGGCACCGGGCTGGCCGGTACGATGAACGTGACGGCCCTGACCTATGACAAGCATCAGCGCCGCGGCACCCGCGCGCCGGTGCTGGGCTGGGAACCCTTCCAGGTCGCCTCGTTCTGCACGCCCGAGGATTCGGCGCTGATGTTCGGCCAATCGCCCGAGCTGGCCCGCGCGCCGCTGGACACGGCCCCGCTGCGCGGCCATGCGCTGGTGCCGCCGAAAGGGCCCTTCGCCCCCTCGCAAGACAATGCCGTCACGCTGCTGGACCCCGCCGAGGGCCGGGCGCGGAACTTCTGATCGGACGCAAAGCATGGCTACCTTTTCCAACGAGACCACCTTTCTTCTGGGCCGGCTGAACTGGGACGCGATCCCGAAGGAGCCGATCGTCTGGGCCACCTTCGTCGTCGTCGCCCTGGGCGGCATCGCGCTGCTGGCCGCGCTGACGAAATACCGGCTCTGGGGCTGGCTCTGGCGCGAATGGTTCACCTCGGTCGATCACAAGAAGATCGGCATCATGTATATCGTGCTGGCGCTGGTCATGTTCCTGCGCGGCTTTGCCGATGCGGTCATGATGCGGCTGCAGCAGGTCTGGGCCTTCGGCGGCTCCGAGGGCTACCTGAACGCGCATCACTACGACCAGATCTTCACGGCCCATGGCGTGATCATGATCTTCTTCGTGGCGATGCCCTTCATCACCGGGCTGATGAACTATATCGTGCCGCTGCAGATCGGCGCGCGCGACGTGTCCTTCCCCTTCCTCAACAATTTCTCGTTCTGGATGACGGTGGGGGGTGCGGTCATCACCATGGCCTCGCTGTTTCTGGGCGAGTTCGCGCAGACCGGCTGGCTGGCCTTTCCGCCGCTGTCGGGTATCGGCTACAGCCCCTGGGTCGGGGTGGACTATTACATCTGGGGGTTGCAGGTCGCCGGCGTCGGCACCACGCTGTCGGGGATCAACCTGCTGGTGACGATCCTGAAGATGCGGGCGCCGGGCATGACCATGATGCGGATGCCGGTCTTCACCTGGACCTCGTTCTGCGCCAACATCCTGATCGTCGCCTCGTTCCCGGTGCTGACCATGACGCTGATCCTGCTGACGCTGGACCGCTATGTCGGCACCAATTTCTTCACCAACGACCTTGGCGGCAATCCGATGATGTATATCAACCTCATCTGGATCTGGGGCCACCCCGAGGTCTATATCCTGATCCTGCCGCTGTTCGGCGTGTTTTCCGAGGTCACCTCGACCTTCTCGGGCAAGCGGCTGTTCGGCTATTCCTCGATGGTCTACGCGACCGTCTGCATCACGGTGCTGTCCTATCTGGTCTGGCTGCACCATTTCTTCACCATGGGCTCGGGCGCTTCGGTGAACTCGTTCTTCGGGATCACCACGATGATCATCTCGATCCCGACCGGGGCCAAGCTCTTCAACTGGCTGTTCACCATGTATCGCGGCCGCATCCGCTATGAGCTGCCGATGATGTGGACCATCGCCTTCATGCTGACCTTCGTGATCGGCGGCATGACGGGCGTGCTGCTGGCGGTGCCTCCGGCGGATTTCGTGCTGCACAACTCGCTGTTCCTGATCGCGCATTTCCACAACGTGATCATCGGCGGCGTGCTGTTCGGCCTGTTCGCGGCCATCAACTTCTGGTGGCCCAAAACCTTCGGCTTCAAGCTGGACGTGTTCTGGGGCAAGGTCTCGTTCTGGTTCTGGGTCGTGGGCTTCTGGGTGGCCTTCATGCCGCTTTACATCCTGGGCCTGATGGGCGTCACGCGGCGGCTGCGCGTCTTCGACGACCCGGACCTGCGGATCTGGTTCGCCATCGCCGCCTTCGGCGCGGTGCTGATCGCCTGCGGCATCGCGGCCATGTTCGTGCAGTTCGGCGTCTCGATCCTGCGCCGCAACCGGCCGGACTATCGCGACGTCAGCGGCGATCCCTGGGACGGGCGCACGCTGGAATGGGCGACCTCCTCGCCGCCCCCGGCCTATAACTTCGCCTTCAGCCCGATCTCGCACGGGCTGGACAGCTGGTGGGAGATGAAGCAGCAGGGCGCCGTGCGTCCGACCGGGGGCTACATGCCGATCCACATGCCCAAGAACACCGGCGCCGGCGTGATCCTGGCCGCGCTGGCCATGGTCTGCGGCATGGCGCTGGTCTGGTATGTCTGGTGGCTGGCGGCCCTGAGCTTCCTGGGCATCATCGCCGTGTCGATCGCCCATACCTTCAACTACGACCGCGACTATTACATCCCCGTCTCGGACATCGAGGCGACCGAGGATGCCCGGACGCGCCAGCTTGCGCAGGGGGTTTGAGAGATGAGCCACGCGACAACCGACACCATGCGCCAATACTGGGAGCTTGAGCCCCATCACCACCCCGAGGGCGCCTCGACCAGCCTAGGCTTCTGGGTCTACCTGATGAGCGACTGCCTGATGTTCGCGGTGCTCTTCGCGGTCTATGGCGTGCTGGGCACCAGCTTCGCCGCCGGGCCGGGACCGAAGGACCTGTTCGACCTGGAACTGGTGGCGGTCAACACCGCCATGCTGCTGCTGTCCTCGATCACCTTCGGCTTCGCCATGCTGGCCATGGGCAAGGGCGACCAGCGCGGCACGCTGCGCTGGCTGGCGGTGACGCTGTTCTTCGGCCTGTGCTTCCTGGCCATCGAGCTTTACGAGTTCCACCACCTGATCCATATCGGCGCCGGGCCGCAGCGGTCCGGGTTCCTGTCGGCCTTTTTCACGCTTGTCGGCACGCATGGGCTGCATGTCACCTTCGGCTCGATCTGGCTGGTGACGCTGATGGTGCAGATCACCCGGACCGGGCTGATCCCGGCGAACCAGCGCCGCATGGTCTGCCTGTCGATGTTCTGGCATTTCCTCGACGTCATCTGGATCGGCGTCTTTACCTTCGTCTATCTGCTGGGGATGATCTGATGTCCGCCGAACACGCCCATGCCGCGCATCACGACGATCACGGCCACGACCATGGCAGCTATGCCTCTTACCTCAAGGGTTTCCTGCTCTCGGTGATCCTGACCGCGATCCCCTTCGGCCTGGTCATGGCCGGCGGCTTCGAAAGCCGCGCCCTGACCGCCGTCACGGTGATCGGCTTTGCCGTGGTGCAGATCCTGGTCCACATGGTCTATTTCCTGCACATGAACGGCAGGCAGGAAGAGGGCTGGACCATGCTCTCCACCATCTTCACCGTGGTGGTGGTGGTCATCCTGCTGGCCGGCTCGCTCTGGGTCATGTATCACATGAACACCAACATGATGCCGCAGATGGACCATGAGCTGATGCAGGGCTTCGGTTCGTGACCCTGCGCCGGCTGGCGGCGCCGGCCGGGGCGCTGGCGGTGTTCCTGGCGCTGATGGCGCTGGGGCTCTGGCAGGTGCAGCGGCTGGCCTGGAAGACCGACCTGATCGCGCGGGTCGAGGCGCGGCTGGCGGCAGGCCCGGTCCCCGCCCCCGGACCTGCCGAATGGGCCGGGATGGACGCGCGCGATGCCGAATACCGCCGCATCGCGGTGACGGGAACCTATCGCGCGGACAGCGACACGCTGGTCAAGGCGGTGACGGAACGCGGGCCGGGCTTCTGGGTGATGACGCCGCTGCAAACGCCCGAGGGCTGGACCCTGCTGGTCAATCGCGGCTTCGTCGCGGATACCGCCCGCGACGACCGCCCCCTCCCCCAGGGCGAGGTCACGGTGACGGGCCTGCTGCGCATGAGCCAGCCCGGCGGCGCCTTCCTGCGCGGCAACGATCCCGCGGCCGGGCGCTGGTATTCCCGCGACACTGCCGCCATCGCCGCGGCGCAGGGGCTTGGCCCGGTCGCGCCCTGGTTTCTCGACGCCGATGCCCAGGGCGACGGGGCGCAGCCCATCGGCGGGCTGACCGTGGTCCGTTTCCGCAACAGCCACCTGGGCTATGCCCTGACCTGGTTCTCGCTGGCGGCGCTTTGGGCGGGCTGGCTGCTCTGGGCCCGGCGCCGGGGCGCGCGGGACTGACGGGCGCGAAGGGGCCAGGGCCCGGGAAAACCCACGCGACTTGACTTGAATCAACGTCCTGGCGGCTTGATATCCGCAAGGGTGGGCAAGATGCTGGCGCCGCCAGGTCGGAAGGACCGAGCCGCGCCCCATCGTCATCCGGTCCCTGCGTGCCCGCCCCCGCGTCCGCCAAGGAGATGCCCATGAAGACCCCGACCAGCGCACCGAAGCCCGCTGCCGCATCCGCATCCGCCGACCTGCCGCCCGTGCCCTGCCCCGAGACGCTGGGGCGCGAAGCCTTCCGCACCTTCGACCGCATGCGCGAGGCAATGGCGGCGCAGTTCACCGGCGGGCTGTCGCCGGCGGCGCTGACGCTGGCCCTGCAGGATTGGACCATGCACCTGGCCGCCGCGCCGGGCAAGCGGATGGAACTGGTCGACAAGGCCAACCGCAAGGCCGCGCGGCTGTTGTGCCACCTGGCCGCGCTTGGCGTGGACCGCGAGACGCCGGCCTGCATCGACCCGCTGCCCGGCGATTATCGCTTTGCCGC
This sequence comes from Paracoccus sp. P2, assembly GCF_046335115.1. NCBI lineage: Bacteria > Pseudomonadati > Pseudomonadota > Alphaproteobacteria > Rhodobacterales > Paracoccaceae > Paracoccus > Paracoccus sp. P2. The sequence continues at coordinate 88,924 of NZ_JBGOSN010000002.1, forward strand.
CGAGGGCTGGAAGAAGCCGCCCTTCAGCATCTGGGCGCAGGCCTTCCTGCTGCAACAGCAATGGTGGCACAATGCCACGCATGAGGTGCCCGGCGTGAACCCGCATCACGAGGAGATCGTCTCCTTCGCCGCGCGGCAGATGCTGGACGTGTTCTCGCCCTCGAACCTGCCCTTCACCAATCCCGAGGTGATCGCCCGCACCATGAAGACCGGCGGCATGAACCTGGTCGCCGGCATGCGCAACTGGACCGAGGACGTGATCCGCCAGGCCACCGGCCAGCCCCCGGTCGGGACCGAGGCTTTCGTGGTCGGCAAGGACGTGGCGGTGACACCCGGCAAGGTGATCTATCGCAACCACCTGATCGAGCTGATCCAATACGCCCCCACGACCGAAACGGTGCTGGCCGAGCCGGTCCTGATCGTGCCGGCCTGGATCATGAAATACTATATCCTGGACCTGTCGCCGCAGAACTCGCTGATCCGGCACCTGGTGGCGCAGGGGCATACGGTCTTCTGCATCTCCTGGCGCAATCCCACGGCCGAGGATCGCGACCTGTCACTGGACGACTATCGCCGGCTGGGGGTGATGGCGGCGCTGGATGCGGTCGGCGCCATCCTGCCGCAGCGCAAGGTCCATGCCGTCGGCTATTGCCTGGGCGGCACGCTGCTGTCGATCGCCGCCGCCGATATGGCGCATGGCGACGACGACCGGCTGGCCAGCCTGACCCTGCTGGCGGCGCAGACCGATTTCAGCGAGCCGGGAGAGCTGGCGCTGTTCATCGACCACAGCCAGGTCAACCTTCTGGAAAGCATAATGTGGAACCGGGGCTATTTGTCCGCCGACCAGATGGCTGGGGCCTTCCAGCTGCTGCGCTCGAACGACCTGATCTGGTCGCGCATGGTGCATGACTACCTGATGGGCGAGCGCAAGCCGATGATCGACCTGATGGCCTGGAACGCCGATTCGACGCGCATGCCCTACCGGATGCATGCCGAATACCTCAAGCGGCTCTACCTGGACAACGAACTGGCCGCCGGACGCTTCATGGTCGAGGGCCGGCCCGCTGCGATCCAGAACATCCGCGTACCGATCTTCGTCGTCGGCACCGAGCGCGACCATGTCGCGCCCTGGCGCTCGGTCTTCAAGATCCATTACCTCAGCAATACCGAGCTGACCTTCGTGCTGACCAGCGGCGGCCACAATGCCGGCATCGTCAGCGAGCCGGGCCGGCCGCGCCGGCGCTATCGCATCGCGCTGCGCGAGGCCGGCGGACGCTGCCCCAGCCCCGACAGTTGGGCCGAGACCGCCGAGGCGCGGCCGGGTTCCTGGTGGGAGGCCTGGACCGGATGGCTGGCCGCGCATTCCTCGGCCAAGCACGTCCCGCCGCCGGCCCTGGGCGCCCGCAGGGCCGGCTATGCACCGCTGGCCGATGCGCCCGGCAGCTATGTGCTGCAACGCTAGGGCCCGGCCCCGCGCATTGCACGCAGGGACGAATGCCGCCAAACAGGTCCGGGACAGGTGACTGCCGAAGGAGAGCGCCATGAAGCCAGCCGAGATCGTGCCGGACGGGTCCGCATGGCACGCCCAGAGCGGCGAGGAGGTCTGCACCGCGCTGGCGACCAGCCTGGACGGGCTGGCCCATGACGAGGCCGCGCGGCGGCTGGAGCGTTTCGGGCCGAACGAGCTGCCGCCCGCCGCCCGCACCCATCCGGCATTGCGCTTCCTCGCGCAGTTCAACAATGCGCTGATCTATTTCCTGCTTTCGGCGGCGGTCGCGGCCATCGCGCTGGGGCATGTCATCGACGGCGCGGTGATCGTCGTCGTGGTGCTGGTCAACGCCGTCGTCGGCTTTGTCCAGGAGGGCAAGGCCGAACGCGCGCTGGACGCCATCCGCGACATGATCGCCCCCCATGCCGTGGTGCTGCGCGAGGGCGAGCGGCACACCCTCGACACCCGGCAGATCGTGCCCGGCGACATCGTGGTGGTCGAGGCCGGCGACAAGGTGCCCGCCGACCTGCGCCTGCTGCGCGCCCGCGGGCTCAGCGCCGACGAGGCGCTCCTGACCGGCGAATCGGTGCCGGCGGAAAAGACCGAAACGCCGGTGACGCCCGATGCCGCGCTTGGCGACCGCGCGCCGATCCTGCATTCCGGCACGCTGATTACCACCGGCCAGGGCATCGGCGTGGCCGTGGCGACCGGCCCGCGAACCGAGATCGGCCGCATTTCCGGCATGATCGGCGCCGTGCAGACCCTGACCACACCGCTTCTGCGCCAGATCAACGCCTTCGGCACCCGCTTTACCTGGTTCGCCATCGCCACCGCGGCGCTGCTGTTCGCCTTTGCCACGCTGTTCCGGGGCTATGCCCCGCTGGATGCGCTGATGGTGGTGGTGGCGCTGGCGGTCGGCGTGGTCCCCGAGGGGCTGCCCGCCGTGATCACCATCACGCTCGCCATCGGCGTGCGCCGCATGGCCGCGCGCAATGCCGTGGTGCGCCGCCTGCCCGCGGTTGAGACGCTGGGCGCGACCTCGGTGATCTGCTCGGACAAGACCGGCACGCTGACCCGCAACGAAATGACCGTGCGCCATCTGGTGACTGCCGCCAGCCTGACCGCGGTATCCGGCACCGGCTATGCCCCCGAGGGGCGGTTTTCCGGCCCCGACGGCGCCGAGCCCCTGCCCGACCCCGAGCGCGACGCCCTGATCCGCGCCGGGCTTCTGTGCAACGACGCCCTGCTGGTCGAACGCGACGGGCTTTGGGCCGTGCTGGGCGACCCGATGGAAGGCGCGCTGGTCGCCACCGCCGCCAAGGCCGGCCTGCACCCGGAAACCGAACGCGCCGCCTGGAACCGGCTGGACGAGATCCCCTTCGACGCGCAGCACCGTTTCATGGCGACGCTGCACGAAACCCCGCAGGGCGGGCGGCGCATCTTCGTCAAGGGCGCGCCGGAACGGGTGCTGGCCATGTGCGCGGCGCAGGCGGCGGGCGGCACCACCCTGCCGCTCGATCCCGGCTATTGGCAGGAATGCATCGACGCCTGTGCCGAGGGCGGCGAGCGGGTGCTGGGCTTTGCCATCCTTGCCGCCGGCCCCGAGGTAGAGCGGCTGGATTTCGCCATGGTCGAAAGCGGGCTGACCTTCCTGGGCCTGGCCGGCTTCATCGACCCGCCGCGCGACGAGGCCATCGCCGCGGTGGCCGAATGCCGCTCGGCCGGGATCGCGATCAAGATGATCACCGGCGACCACAAGGGCACGGCGGCGGCCATCGCCCGGCAGCTGGCCATCGCCGACGACCCGAAGGTGCTGGAGGGCACCGCGCTGGACGGCATGCCCGACGAAAGGCTGCGCCAGGTGGTCGAGGAGGTCAGTGTCTTTGCCCGCGCCACGCCCGAGCACAAGCTGCGCATCGTCAATGCCTTGCAAGCGAACGGCCATATCGTCGCCATGACCGGCGACGGGGTGAACGACGCGCCCGCCGTCAAGCAGGCCGATGTCGGCGTCGCCATGGGCCGCAAGGGCACCGAAGCCGCCAAGGAGGCGGCGCAGATGGTGCTCTTGGACGACAACTTCGCCTCGATCGTCGCCGCCGTGCATGAGGGCCGCACCGTCTACGACAATATCCGCAAGGTGATCGGCTGGACGCTGCCCAGCAATGGCGGCGAGGTGCTTTGCGTGATCCTGGCCATCATCCTGGGCGTGACCCTGCCGATGACGCCGGTGCAGATCCTGTGGATCAACATGATCCTGACCGTCACCCTGGGCCTGGTGCTGGCCTTCGAGCCGCCCGAGCCCGACGTGATGAACCGCCCGCCGCGGCCGCGCGACGCGCCGATCCTGTCGCGCTTCCTGGTCTGGCGCATCGGCTTCGTCTCGGTGCTGTTCATGCTGGGGGTGTTCGGCATCTTCGCCTATGCCCAGCATCGCGGCTACGGGATCGAGGGTGCCCGCACCATGGTGGTCAACATGCTGGTGGTGATGGAGATCTTCTACCTGTTCAACGTGCGCTACCTGCATCGCACATCCTTCAGCCTGATCGGCGCCATGGGCACGCCCGCGGTGCTGGGAGCGATTGCCGTGGTGGTCGCGGCGCAGCTTCTGTTCACCTATGCGCCCTTCATGCACGCCCTGTTCGACAGCGCGCCCCTGGCCTTTGTCGACGGGCTGGTGATCGTGCTGGCCGGCGTCGTGACCATGGCCATCCTGGAGATCGAAAAGATCGTGACCCGCCGCCTGACCCTCTAGCCGCGGCGGCATCGCTCCCCCCGGATTGATTTTGTTCCCGATATGTTCTAGGTTGGGGCCATGATCCGCAAGGGAGATCCGCCATGGATGCCACCACCTTTGCCCTGCCGGCCACGCCGCGCCAGATCGCCTATGCCCGCTCGCTGGCGCTGAGGAACCAGACGCTGCTGCCCTGGGATGTGCAGCAGGACCGCCGCACGCTCAGCGCCTGGATCGAGGCGCAGGCGCGGATGCGGCCGGCCACGGGACTGCCGACATCGAAACAGGTCGCCTTTGCCGAGCGCATCGCCCGGCTCAAGCGCCGCGCCGTGCCCGACGAATGCTTCCGCGACCGCCAGTTGCTGTCGCGCTGGATCGACAGCAATCGCTGAACCCCGCGCCACACGCCCGGATCAGGGCCGCATGTCCGGCGCCGCCAGGGCCGACAATTGCATCCCGGCCGGGTCCGCCAGATCGTCCAGCACCTGGAAATGGTCGCAGCCCGGAACGTGCAGCAGCGCCGCCCGCTCGCCCGCCAGCCGGCAGGCCCCGGCATAATCGTCGGATTGGCGGATCAGTTCCGGCAGTTCCTCGGCGCCGACAGCGATCAACATGGGCGCGCCGGCGCCGATATTGCGCTGCGGGCTGCAGGCGGCGATCTCGGCCGCGGTCAGTCGCAGCTTGTCGTTCAACTGGCCCAGGCCGATCGGCTCCAGGTCGAACAGCCCGCTGATCGCTAGGACCGAGCCGACGGCGGGATGGCCCCGATGCATGGCCGCCAGGTGCCCGCCCGCGGAATGCCCGGCCAGGCAAAGCGGCCCGACCCCTTGTGCCGCCAGATGGTCCAGAAGCTGCCCGATCTCGGCCACGATCTGCGTCATCGACGCCTCGGGCCCCAAGGTGTGTTCGGCCAGGATCACGTCATGGCCGCGCGCCATGGGGCCCTGGGCGCAGAAGGCGAAATCCTCCTTGACGCAGCTTTGCCAATAGCCGCCGTGGATGAAGACGAAGACCGGCGCATCCGGCCGGCCGCAGGAAAACCAGTCATAGGTCTGGCGCGCGCCGGGGCCGTAACGCAGATCCCGCCGGCAGTCATGCGCGGCGTAGAACCGGTCGCTGCGGGCGCGGAAATCCCGCATCAGCCCCGGAAAATCCGCAAGCCTGCCAGTGTTGCTATAGGCCACGTCCAGTTCCTGCCGGGTCATCCCCCGGTAAATCGCCACCGCCATTCATACCCCCAGATAGCGGTCGGTCAGGTCGGCGGTCAGGTCGGCGATGCCGCCCTGCCAGACCGTCGCGCCGCGTTCCACGATCACGGCGCGGTCGGCGACCGAGGCGATCTCGCTGAGCGACTTGTCCACCAGCAGGATCGACAACCCCTCGGATTTCAGCCGCCGCACGCCGGCCCAGATCTCCTGCCGCACGACCGGGGCCAGACCCTCGGTCGCCTCGTCCAGCACCAGCAGGCGCGGATTGGTCATCAGCGCCCGGCCGATGGCCAGCATCTGCTGCTCGCCCCCCGACAGGGTGCGCGCGACCTGGCCCATGCGTTCCTGCAGGCGGGGAAACAGCGCGCAGACCCGGGCCATGTCCCAAGGGCCGGGACGGGCGGCGACGGTCAGGTTCTCGGCCACGGTCAGCGGCGCGAAGCAGCGCCGGCCCTCGGGAACCAGCCCGACGCCCAGCCGCGCCACCTTGGGCGCGGAAAGCCCGGCGACATCGCGGCCGGCAAGGCGCAGGCTGCCGCCGGAATGCGGCATCAGGCGGCTGATGCAGCGGATCGTCGTGGTCTTTCCCATGCCGTTGCGGCCCATCAGCGCCACCACCTCGCCCTGATCCAGATCCAGCGTGATGCCAAACAGCGCCTGCACCGGGCCATAGGATGCGGTCACGTCGCGCAGTTCCAAAAGCCGGGTCATGCATCCTCTCCCAGATAGGAGCGCCGCACCTCGGGATTGGCGCGGATCTCGGCCACGCTGCCGGTGGCGATGACGCGGCCATAGACCAGCACCGAGATGCGGTCGGCCAGCGCAAAGACCGCATCCATGTCATGTTCGACCAGCAGGATCGGCGCCTCGTTGCGCAGCTCCGACAGGATCGCGGTCAGCTGTCGCCCGCCCTCCAGCCCCATGCCGGCCATCGGCTCGTCCAGCAGGAAGGCGCGCGGGCGCAGGGCCAGCGCCATGGCAATCTCGAGCTTGCGGCGCTCGCCATGCGAAAGCCTCGCGGCCGGGACCAGGTGCCGCCCGGCCAGGCCCGCCTGCTCGATATGGAACAGGGCGGGTTCGGTCAGCTTGCGGTCGGCCAGCGCCGGCAGGTGAAAGCGGAACACCGTGCCGCTGGCCCCGGCCACCGCCAGCATGACGTTTTGCAGCACGGTGAAATCCGGGATCACCGAGGACACCTGGAAGCTGCGCGCCAGCCCCAGCCGCGCCCGCGCCGCGGCGCCCAGCCCGTCGATCACCTGCCCCTCGAAGCGGATGCTGCCGGCGTCGGGTCGGATCTCGCCGACGATCTGCTTGATCAGCGTGGACTTGCCGGCGCCGTTCGGGCCGATCAGGGCGTGGATCTCGCCCGGGCGCAGGTCCAGGCTGACATCGTCGGTCGCCAGCAAGGCGCCGAAGGCCTTGCGCAGGCCCCGGATCTCCAGGATGGGTTCGTTCAGCTTGGGTTCAGGCATGGCGGCCCCTTTTCGTGACGATGCCGATCAGCCCGCCCGGCGCGAACAGCACGATCCCCAGCAGCAGAAGGCCCAGCAGCGCCTGCCAGTAATCGCTGATGCCGCCCAGCACATGCTCCAGCAGGATGAAGATCGCCGCACCCGCGACCGGGCCGCAAAGCCGCCCCACACCGCCCAGGATGACGAAGACCATGATCTCGCCCGACATGTGCCAGGACAGCATGGCCGGGCTGACGAAACGGTTCAGATCGGCGTAAAGCGACCCCGCCAGCCCGACGATCATCCCCGACAGCACGAAAGCCGTCAGCCGGATCGCATAGGGGCGGATGCCGACGGCGACGGTGCGCTGGCTGTTCTGCCGCGCCGCCTGCAAGGCCAGGCCAAAGCGCGACTGGGTAACGACCGCGGTAAAGGCCAGCGCCACGGCCAGCAATGTGGCGCAGATGGCGAAATACTGGATCGGGGCAAAGGTGTTCAGGCCGGGAAAGCTGTTGCGGACATAGAAGCTCAGCCCGTCCTCGCCGCCGTAGCGCGGCCAACTGATGGCGAAATAGTAAAGCATCTGCGCGAAGGCCAGCGTCACCATGATGAAATAGACGCCCGAGGTGCGCAAGGACAGCGCCCCGATGGCCAGCGCCGCCAGCCCCGCCGCCAGCATCGCCATGGGCCAGATGCCCAGCATCTCGTTGCTGCCCATGACGGTGAAGGGCAGCGTGGCGACCGGCGTGCCCGCCGCGGCATGGCTGGCCAGGATCGCGGTCACATAGCCGCCGATGCCGAAGAAGGCGGCATGGCCGAACGAGATCAGCCCGCCATAGCCAAGCGCCAGGTTCAGCCCCACCCCCGCCAGGCCGAAGATCGCCGCCTTGGTCGCCAGCGTGACGGCAAAGCCCTCGCCCAGCAGATGCGCGGCGACGGCGGTGGCGACCAGCAGGGCCAGGATCGCCAGGTTGATCGCGGTGTCGCGGTTCAATGTCTCTCGCATCGCTCAGGCCCTCGCCCCGAAAAGCCCCTGCGGCCGCAGGATCAGCACCACGGCCATCAGCACATAGATCAGCACCGAGGCCAGCGAGGCGCCCACGGTATTGGCGCTGGACGCGTCCAGCACCCGCGACAGCAGCCCCGGCAGCAGCGCCTTGCCCAGCGTGTCGGTCATGCCGACCAGCAGCGCGCCGATGAAGGCGCCCTTGATCGAGCCGATGCCGCCGATCACCACCACGACGAAGGCCAGGATCAGCACCGGCTCGCCCATGCCGACCTGCACCGACTGGATGGTGCCGACCAGCGCGCCCGCCAGTCCCGCCAGCGCCGCGCCAAGCGCAAAGACGATGGTGTAGAGCCGGGCGATGTCCACCCCCAGCGCGCCGATCATCTCGCGATCCGCCTCGCCGGCGCGGATGCGGATGCCCAGCCGGGTGCGGGTGATCAGCCACCACAGGCCCAGGGCCACTGCCGCGCCGAAGCCGATGATCACCAGCCGGAACAGCGGATAATGCAGCCCGCCCGGCAGCACCACCGCGCCGGAAAGCGAGCCGGGCAGCTTGAGGTAAAGCGGGAAGGAACCGAAGAGCCAGCGCGTGCCCTCGGAAAACACTAGGATCAGCGCGAAGGTCGCCAGCACCTGGTCCAGGTGGTCGCGGGCGTAAAGCCGGCGGATCACCGCGATCTCGACCAGCGCACCCGCGGCGGCGGCCGCCGCCAGGCTGGCGACCAGCCCCAGCCAGAACGAGCCGGTGGCCGCCGCCGCCGCCGCGCAGGCGAAGGCCCCGGTCATGTAGAGCGAGCCATGCGCAAGGTTGATCAGCCCCATGACGCCGAAGACCAGCGTCAGCCCGGCCGCCATCAGAAACAGCATCATCCCGTATTGCAGGCCGTTCAGCGCCTGCTCGGCCAGAAGCATCACCGCTTTCTCTCCCGATTTGCCAGGGGGCCGGGCTTTGTCGACCCGGCCCGGCAGGGCTTACATCTTGCACTGCTCGGCATAGGCGTCGCCATGGTCGGCCATGGCCGGGCCGATGATCTTGTTGGTCAGCACCTCGCCTTCCCGGACCACCTCGCGCACGTAATAGTCCTGGATCGGGTGCTGGTTCGGGCCAAAGCGGAACTTGCCGCGCACGCTGGGGAAATCCGCTTCGGCCAGCGCGGCGCGGAAGGCATCGGCATCGCCCACATCCGCCTTGGCGACGGCCGAGAGCAGCAGGTTGGCCGTGTCATAGGCCTGCGCCGCGTAAAGCGAGGGCAGCCGGCCGTATTCGGCCTGGAAGGTCTCGACGAAAGCCTTGTTGGCCTCATTGTCCAGATCCTTGGACCATTGCGCGGTGTTCCTGACCCCCAGCGCGGCATCGCCCACCGCGGGCAGGATGTCCTGGCTGAAGCTGAAGGCCGGGCCGATCACCGGCTTGCCGACGCCGGATTCGGCATATTGCTTCATGAAGGCGATGCCCATGCCGCCGGGCAGGAAGAAGAACACCGCATCCGCGTCGCTGGCGCGGATCTGGGCGATTTCGCCGGCGTAATCGGTCTGGCCGACCTGGGTATAGATCTCGCTGACCACCTCGCCCTTGTAGTAACGCTTGAAGCCCGCCAGCGAATCCTGCCCGGCGGGATAGTTCGGCGCCATGATGAAGACCTTGCCGATGCCGGCATCCGTGGCATGGGCGCCCGCCGCCTCGTGCAGGTTGTCGTTCTGGTAGGAGACCGAGAAGTATTTCGGATTGCAGCCCGCCCCGGCCAGCTGCGAGGGCGCGGCATTGGTGGACAGATAGAACTTGTCCTGCGCCACCGCCGCCGGCACCACCGCCATGGCGAGGTTCGACCAGACGATGCCGGTCAGCACGTCCACCTGTTCGGACTGGATCATCTTGTCGGCGATCTGCACCGCGACATCGGGTTTCTGCTGGTCGTCCTCGATCACCAGCTCGACCTGCTTTCCGGCATCGCCGGCGTTCTTCAGCGCCAGCAGGAAGCCATCGCGCGTGTCGACGCCCAGCCCGGCCCCGCCGCCCGACAGCGTGGTGATCATGCCCACCTTGACGGGTTCGGCCTGGGCGGCCCCGGCCAGGGCCAGGGCGGCAGAGCCGCAGATCAGCAGTCTTTTCAGTTTCATGTCGAACTCCCTGAATAATGCGCGATGATTGGTCGTCGCATGTTTTTATGATGCGGTCGCGGGCTGCAACGGCTTTCGCGCATCAGTCCGCAACCCCAAGGGTCACGCCCGCCCTTCCAGCAGACGGAATCGCTGGATCTTGCCGCTTTCGGTCTTGGGCAGCGCCTCGGCAAAGACCACGCGGCGCGGGTATTTGAAGGGCGCGATGACGGATTTGACATGATCCTGCAAGCATTTGGCCAAGGCCTCGCCGGCCGCGGCACCGGGGCGCAGCACGACATGCGCCTCGACGATCTGGCCGCGCGCCTCGTCCGGGGCGCCGACCACGGCGCATTCCAGCACGTCGGGATGGGCCAGCAGCGCCGCCTCGACCTCGGGGCCGGCGATGTTGTAGCCGGCCGAGACGATGATACCGTCGGTGCGGGCGGCAAAGTGGAAATAGCCCTGCTCGTCGCGCCAGAAACTGTCGCCGGTCAGGTTCCAGCCGTCCTGCACATAGGCGCGCTGCTTCTCGGGGTCGGCCAGATAGCGGCAGCCGACCGGGCCGCGCACTGCCAGCCGCCCGGTCTCGCCCGGCGGCAATTCGCGCCCGTCCGGGCCGATGATCCGCGCCTCGTAGCCCGCGACCGGGCGGCCGGTGCAGGCCGGGCGGCTGTCACCGAAACGGTTGGTCAGGAAGATGTGCAGCATCTCGGTCGAGCCGATGCCGTCCAGCATCGGCTTGCCGGTCTTGGCCATCCATTCCTCGTAGACCGGGCCGGGCAGCGTCTCGCCGGCCGAGACGGCGGCGCGCAGGCTGGACAGGTCGGCGCCCTCGTCCATCGCCCGCATCATCACCCGATAGGCGGTCGGCGCGGTGAAGCAGATGGTGGCGCGGTATTTCTGGATGATCTCGACCATGTTCGGCGGCGAGGCGTTCTCCAGCAGCGCCGCCGAGGCGCCGAAGCGCAGCGGAAACACCGCCAGCCCGCCCAGCCCGAAGGTAAAGGCCAAAGGCGGCGAGCCGACGAAGACATCCTCGGGCCGCACCTCCAGCACCTCGCGGGCATAGCCGTCGGCGATGATCAGGATGTCGCGGTGGAAATGCATGGTCGCCTTGGGCTCGCCCGTGGTGCCCGAGGTGAAGCCCAGAAGCGCCACGTCGTCGCGCCCCGTGCGCACCGCCTGAAACCGCACCGGCTGCGACAGGGCGGCGCGGTCCAGCTCGGCATCGTGGTTCGCCGTGCCGTCGAAGCCGATCACGGTCTTCAGGTGCCGGCTGCCCTTGGCGGCCAGCGCCAGCTCGTCCATCAGCCTTGTGTCGCAAAGCGCGTGGCTGACCTGCGCCTTGTCGATGATCTTGGCCAGTTCGCCCGCGCGCAGCATCGGCATGGTGTTGACCACCACCGCCCCGGCCTTGGTCGCGGCCAGCCAGCAGGCCACCATGGCCGGGTTGTTGGCCGAGCGGATCAGCACCCGGTTGCCCGGCCGCAGGCCGTAAGTCTCGACCAGCGCATGGGCGATGCGGTTGGTCCAGTCGGTCAGTTCCTTGTAGCTGCGGATGCGGCCGTTGCCGATCAGCGCGATATGGTCGCCGAAACCCTTCTCGACCATGCGGTCGGTCAGCTCGACCGCGGCGTTCAGGTATTCGGGATAGGCGAAGCCCTCCAGCTTCAGCCGCGGCCAAAGCTCGGCCGGCGGCAGGTTGTCGCGCGAGAAGCTATCGACATGCGCCGAGGGTCCAAGCGGCGGATTGCCCGTCATCTTCAATCTCCCTGTTGGGCGGGCCGGCATCTTGTCGTGCCTTGGCCCGCTTGTGCCGCGCCCCCGTCAGGCGGGGATCACGGCGGTTGCCTCGATCTCGACCTTGGCGCGGTCCTCGACCAGGGCCACGACCTGCACCAGCGCCATGGCCGGATAATGCCGGCCGATGATCTCCTTGTAGGCTTGCCCGATGTCCTTGAGCGCGCCCAGATATTCGCGCTTGTCGGTGACATACCAGGTCAGGCGAACCAGATGTTCGGGCCGCGCGCCGGCTTCGGCCAGCACGGCGACGATGGATTGCAGCGCCTGGCGCACCTGCCCGGCGAAATCGTCGGTCTCGAATTCCTGCTGGTCGTTCCAGCCGATCATGCCGCCGGTGAACACCATCCGCCCGGTGGCGGCGATGCCGTTGGAATAGCCCGGCGTCGCCTTCCAGTTCCTCGGATGCAGAACCTCATGCACCATCGCTTGCCTCCATGAACGCGATCATCTTGCGGCGGATCGCCTCGGGCCAGGGCGCGGCGCGCCCCTGCGGCGTGACCCAGACCAGGGTCGAGACGCATTGCAGCTTCAACTGCCCGCCGGCGCTGGCCCGCTGCACCAGCCGCGCGCTGGAGCCGCCGACATGCTGCACCTCCAGCGCGAAATCCAGCACCTCGCCCAGACGCGAGGGCGCGCGAAACCCGGCCTCGATCTGCACGGTCGGAACCGCGCAATCCTCCTCGACATGGATGCGGGTGAAAGGATAGGCCAGCACCTCGGCAAAGAAATTCTCGATCACCGAGTTCAGCATCTCGAAGTAACGGGGATAGAAGACGATCCCCGCCGGGTCGCAATGGTTGAACTCGACCTGGATGCGGCGCCGGTAGATCATGCCAGAACGCTCCGGGCGATGACCACGCGCTGCACGTCGCTGGCGCCCTCGTAGATGCGCAGGGCGCGGATGTCGCGGTAAAGCGCCTCGACCGCGCTGCCGTGGCGCACGCCGTCGCCGCCATGCAGTTGCAGCGCGGCGTCGATCACCTCCTGCGCGGCCTCGGTGGCATAGAGCTTGGCCATCGCCGCCTCGCGGGTGACGCGCGGCGCGCCCATGTCCTTGGTCCAGGCGGCGCGATAGACCAGCAGCGCCGCCGCATCCACCTTCAGCGCCATGTCGGCCAGATGGCCCTGCACGATCTGGTGATCGGCCAGCGTGCCGCCGCCGGCCCGCGGCCGCCGCGCCCGCGCCCGCGCCAGGGCCTCGTCCAGCGCGCGGCGCGCCATGCCAAGCGCCGCCGCCCCGACCGTGGGGCGGAACACGTCCAGCACCGACATGGCGATCTTGAACCCCTCGCCCGGCCGGCCGATCAGCGCCGCATCCGGCAGCACCACCCCGTCCAGCTTCAGCCGGGCCAGGGGATGCGGGGCGATGACCTCGATCCGTTCGGCGATCGTCAGCCCGGCGCTGTCGGCCGGCATCAGGAAGGCCGACAAGCCCCGCGCGCCCGGTGCCTCGCCGGTGCGGGCGAAGACGACATAGAGATCGGCGATGCCGCCGTTCGAGATATAGGTCTTTTCGCCCGTCAGCCGCCAGCCGCCCGGGGCACGCTCGGCCAGCGTCGCGGTGCTGGCCACGTCCGAACCGGCGCCGGGCTCGGTCAGCGCGAAACCCGAGATCGCCCGGCCCGCGCGCGTTTGCTCCAGCCATTCCCGCTGGCCGGGAGTGCCGAACAGCGTCACCGCCCCCATGCCCAGCCCCTGCATGGCAAAGGCGAAATCGGCCAGCGGATCGTGCCGCGCCAGCGTCTCGCGGATCAGGCACAGGCTGCGCACGTCCAGCGTCTCGCCCGCGCCCGCGCCGCTATGACGCAAAAAGCCCGCCGCCCCAAGCGCCGCGACCAGCACCTTGCAGGCGGCATCGACATCGCCGTGATCCACCGGCAGGTGCGCGGCGCACCAATCCTCAAGCGCCGCCGAAAGTTCGCGGTGGCGGGTCTCGAAAAACGGCCAGTCCAGAAAGCTCTTGTCCATCTTCCTTGTCCAAATATCCTCGGAGGTTGTCCATTGAGCCCGCCATTGCTCCGAGGACCAATGGACAACGGGGCAGACAGCCCCCGGCTTCAGTCGCCCTCGAACACCGGCTTTTCCCTGGCGACGAAGGCCCGATAGGCGCGCTCGAAATCACGGGTCTGCATGCAGATCGCCTGCGCCTGCGCCTCGGCCTCGATGGCCTGTTCCAGCCCCATGTTCCATTCCTGGTTCAGCTGGGTCTTGGTGATGCCATGGGCAAAGACCGGCCCCGCGGCCAGCCGCCGCGCCAGCGCCTGCGCCTCGGCCTCCAGCGCGTCCGCGTCATGCAGCGCGTTCCAGAAACCCCAGGCATGGCCCTCCTCTGCGCCCATCACCCGGCCGGTGTAAAGCAGTTCGGCCGCCCGCCCCTGGCCGATGATGCGCGGCAGCATGGCGCAGGCGCCCATATCGCAGCCGGCCAGCCCGACGCGGGTGAACAGGAAGGCACATTTCGCCTGCGCCGTCGCCAGCCGCAGGTCCGAGGCCATGGCCAGGATCGCGCCGGCGCCGACGCAGATCCCGTCCACCGCCGCGATCACCGGCTTGCCGCAGCCGATCATCGCCTTGACCAGATCGCCGGTCATGCGGGTAAAGGCCAGAAGCCCCTTCATGTCCATGCCGACCAGCGGGCCGATGATGTCATGCACATCCCCGCCCGAGCAGAAATTGCCGCCGTTCGAGGCCAGAACCACGACATCCACGTCGCGGGCATAAACCAGCGCGCGGAAGGTGTCGCGCAGCTCGGCATAGCTGTCGAAGGTCAGCGGGTTCTTGCGCTCGGGGCGGTTCAGGCGGATGGTGGCGATGCGGTCCCGCACCTCCCAGATGAAATGCTGCGGCTTCAGCCCGGCCAGCTCGGTCATTTCGCGCCCCCCATGCGTTTCAGGATCTCGGTCAGCAACTCGATGTCCTCCTCGGTCAGGCCGGCGAAGATGCGGTTCACCTCGGCCTCGTGATCGGCGGCGAAACCCTCGAAGGCCGCCAGCCCCTCGGGCGTCAGGCTGACGAAGACGGTGCGCCGATCGGTTTCCGAGGGCTCGCGCCGCGCCAGCCCGTCCCGTTCCAGCCGGTCCACCACCGCCGTCGCATTGCCGTTCGAGACCAGCAACATGCGGCTGAGCTCGGTCATGGTGACGCCCTCGCGCCGGCGATAGAGCGCGGCCATCACGTCGAAACGCGGCAGCGTGGTGTCGTGCCGCACCCGCAGGAACTCGCGCAGCTGCCCCTCGGCCGCACGGGTGACGCCCAGCAGGCGGATCCACAGCTTCAGCCGGCGCTTGGACAGCGGATCGTTCATGCCTCGCCCCCCGAAATACCGATGGCCTGGCCGTTGACCCCCTCGGAGCCCGGCCCGCACAGCCACAGCGCCGCGGCGCTGACCTCGGCGGGCTGGATCAGCCGGCCCTGCGGATTGGTCGCGGTCAGCGCGGCCAGGGCCTGATCCCGGCTCTTGCCGGTCTTGTCCATGATGGTGGCGATGGAACGCGCCGTCATCTCGGTATCCAGAAAGCCGGGACACAGCGCGTTGACCGTCACCGGCCGCCGCGCCACCTCCAGCGCCAGGCTGCGCACCAGCCCGACCACGCCATGCTTGGCCGCCGCATAGGGCGCGACATAGGCATAGCCGCGAAGGCCGGCGGTCGAGGCCACGGCGATCAGCCGGCCCCAGCCGGGCAATTGCGCCAGCCCCTCGCGGAAGGTCAGGAAGGTGCCGGTCAGGTTCACCGCCAGCATGGCGTTCCACTGCTCCAGCGTGGTGCGGCTGAGCGGCGCGCTGTCCGCCGCCCCGGCATTGGCGATGACGATGTCGCAGGGGCCGGCCTCGGCGAACAGCGCCCTGACGCTGGCCTCGTCGGTCACGTCGGCGGTCAGGGCGCGGGCGCCGGTCCGTTCGGCCACGGCCTCCAGCGGTGCCTTGCGGCGGCCGCAGATCACCACCTCGGCCCCGGCCCCGGCAAAGGCGCGCGCCAGATCGGCGCCGGTGCCCGTGCCCCCCCCGGTGATCAGCACCCGTTTGCCCGCCATCGCCGTCATGCCCGGATCGCCTCCTGCGCGCGGCTGCGCAGCCGCAGCGCCTGGTCGCGGCCGGCCAGATAGGGCAAGGGCCAGGCTGCGGCCTCGTCCCCGGCCTCGACGGCGGCGTGCAAGGTCCAATAGGGATCGGCCAGATGCGGCCGCGCCAGGCAGACCAGATCGGCCCGGCCGGCCAGCAGGATGCCGTTCACCTGGTCGGCCTCGGTGATATTGCCCACCGCCATGGTCGCGAGCCCGGCCTCGTTGCGGATGCGGTCGCTGAACGGGGTCTGGAACATCCGGCCATAGATGGGCCGCGCCCCGGTGCTGGTCTGCCCGGCCGAGACGTCGATGATGTCGGCGCCGGCATCGGCGAACATCCGGGCGATCTCGACCGCCTCCTCGGGCGTCACGCCCTCGTCGCCCACCCAGTCATTGGCCGAGATGCGCACCGACATCGGCTTTTGCTCCGGCCAGACGGCGCGCATCGCCCGAAACACCTCCAGCGGATAGCGCATGCGGTTTTCCAGGCTGCCGCCATAGTCGTCCTCGCGCCGGTTCGACAGCGGCGAGATGAAGCTGGAGATCAGATAGCCATGCGCCGCATGCAGCTCGACCATGTCGAAGCCCGCCCGCGCCGCCATCTGGGTCGCGGCGACGAACTGGTCGCGCACCATGTCCATGTCGGCGCGGTCCATGGCCTTCGGCACCGCATTGCCGTCCTGCCACGGGATCGCGCTGGCCGAGATCAGCGGCCAGTTGCCCTGGGCCAGCGGCCGGTCGGCATCCTGCCAGCCCAGCTGGGTCGAGCCCTTGCGGCCGGAATGGCCGATCTGCATGCAGATCTTGGCCCGTGTCTCGGCATGGGTGAAATCGACGATCCGCGTCCAGGCAGCCTCGTGTTCGGGCGCGTAGAGGCCGGGACAGCCGGGGCTGATCCGCCCCTCGGCCGAGACGCAGGTCATCTCGGTATAGACCAGCCCGGCGCCGCCCTTGGCGCGCTCGGCGTAATGGACGAAATGCCAGTCGGTCGGGCAGCCGTCCACGGCCTTGTATTGCGCCATGGGCGAGACGACGATGCGGTTTTCCAGCGCCATGTCGCGCAGACGGAAGGGCGCGAACATCGGCCGCCGGCCCTTGCGCCCGCCGGCGCGTTCCTGGAACCAGTCCTCGGCCTGCCCCAGCCATTCGGGGTCGCGCAGGCGCAGGTTTTCATGGCTGATGCGCTGCGAACGGGTCAGCAGCGAATAGGCGAATTGCAGCGGCTCCATGTCCAGGTAACGCTCGACCTGCTCGAACCATTCCAGGCTGTTGCGGGCGGCCGATTGCAGGCGCAGCACCTCGACGCGGCGTTCTTCCTGATAGCGTTCGAAGGCGCGCTGCATGGTCGGTTCGGAATGCAGGTATTCGGCCAGGGCGATGGCGCTGTCGAAGGCCAGCCGCGAGCCCGAGCCGATCGAGAAATGCCCGGTCGCCGCCGCATCGCCCATCAGCACGACATTCTCGTGATACCAGCGTTCGCAGATCACCCGCGGAAACTGGATCCAGACCGCCGAGCCGCGCAGATGCGCGGCATTGGACATCAGCGCGTGGCCGCCCAGATGGCGCTCGAAGATCCTGCGGCAGGTCTCGACCGATTCCTCCTTGGACATGTCGGCAAAGCCCAGCTTCTCCCAGGTCTCGGGCAGGGTCTCGACGATGAAGGTCGCGGTGTCGCCGTCGAACTGGTAGACATGCGCCCAGACCCAGCCATGCTCGGTCCGCTCGAAGATGAAGGTGAAGGCGTCATCGAATTTCTGATGCGTGCCCAGCCAGACGAACTTGCAGCGGCGGGTGTCGATATCGGGCTGGAACACCTGGGCATATTCGCTGCGCACCAGGCTGTTGATGCCGTCGCAGCCCACCACCAGGTCGTAGTCCCGGCGGTATTCCTCGGCCGAGCGGAACTCGGTCTCGAAGCGCAGGTCGATCCCCAGCTCGCGCGCGCGGGCTTGCAGCAGGACCAGCATCTGCTTGCGGCCGATGCCGGCGAAGCCATGCCCGCCCGAGACGGTGCGCACCCCGTCATGCACCACGGCAATATCGTCCCAATAGGCGAAATGGCTGCGGATCGCCTCGGTGCTGGCGGGGTCGTTCTGCTGCATCCGCCCCAGCGCGTCGTCCGACAGCACCACGCCCCAGCCGAAGGTGTCGTTGGCCTTGTTGCGTTCCAGCACGGTGATCTGGTGCGAGGGATCGCGCAGCTTCATCGAAATGGCGAAGTACAGTCCAGCCGGGCCACCGCCCATACACAAGATCTTCATCGCTCACCTCCCTGCGCCTTTTCGGCCTGTTGGGGAAAAGCTGCCAGCAAATCGGATTCGTTTCAAGTTTAAAATTTCAAGCTTGAAATGATTCTTGCCGATGGCATGATGTCCATGGGATGCAGCGCGGAGTTTCCGACATGACCACCATTGCCGTCATCGGCCTGGGCACGATGGGCCTCGGCATCGCCCAGACCTATGCCGCCGCCGGCTTTGCCGTGCTGGCGACCGATGCCGCGGCGGACGCGCGGAAAACGGCGCTGGAGCGGCTGCGCGCCGGCCTTGCGCCTCGGGTCCAGGCCGGCAAGCTGGCGCAAGCCGATCTGGACGCGACCCTGGCCCGCATCACCGTCGTCGAGGGCCCCGAGGCCATGGGCGCCGCCGATCTGGCCATCGAGGCGGTGGTCGAGCGCATGGAGGTCAAGCGCGCCCTGTTCGCGGCACTGGAATCGGTGCTGGCGCCCGATGCGGTGCTGGCCAGCAATACCTCGTCGCTGTCGGTCGCCGCCATGGCCGAGGGGCTTTCGCAACCCCAGCGCCTGCTGGGCCTGCATTTCTTCAACCCGGCACCGGTGATGAAGCTGGTCGAGCTGGTGGCGCATCCCGGAACCGGCACGGCAGCGCTGGAGCGGGCCCGGCGCCTGACCGAGGCGGCGGGCAAGACCGTGATCCCGTGCCCAGACCGGCCCGGCTTCATCGTCAACCGCTGTGCCCGGCCCTTTTACGGCGAGGCGCTGGCGCTGCTGGAGGAGGGCCGCAGCGCGGCCGAGATCGACGCGGCGATGCTGGCGGCGGGCTATCGGCTGGGCCCCTTCGGCTTGATCGACCTGGTGGGCGCCGACATCAACCTGGCCGCGACCGAAAGCCTTGCCGCGGCGATGGATGGCCACCCGCGCTATCACGTCTTCGAGGCGGCGCGGCGGCAGGTCGCCTCGGGCGCTCTGGGGCGCAAGACCGGCCGGGGCTTCGTTTACCCGGAAAAGCCCGGCCCCGCCCCCGAGGATGCCGCGGCCATCGTCCGGCGCATCGAGGCGACGCTGGTCAACGAGGCCGGCTGGCTTCTGGCCGAGGGCGGCACGACGCAGGAGGGCATCGACACGGCTCTGAAACTGGGCCTGAACTTCCCGCGCGGCCCGTTCGAGATCCTGGCCGCGCAGGGATGCGCGCGGGTGCGGGACCGGCTGGAGCGGCTGGCTGCCGCCGCGCCGGCCCATCTGTACGGGCGCTACCGGCCCGCGCCCATCCTGACGCGCTGATTCAGGGCCCGGCGAACCGGGCCGAGACCGCGGCCCCGCCGGCGCGGGCCCGCGCGGTCCGCGCACCGTCCAGTGGCAGCGGGCCGATCCGGGCGCCGGTGATGATGACGTCGCCTTGGCAGAGCGGCAGATCCTGCGCCGCCGCGTGACCGGCCAGCCAGGCCAGAAAATCCACCGCCTCGGCTAGGCTCGCCGCGGTCTCCGGGACCGCGACCCGGCGCTCGTCCAGCCAGAGCGCGATCCCCAGCGGGCCGGTCATGCCGTCGCGCCAATCGGGCAAAACATCGCCCAGCACGATCCCGGCCGAGCCGAAACCATCGGCCATCAGTTCCAGCGGCAGCACCGTCCCGCGGTCGGCAAGCCGCGGGGCGACCAGTTCGAAGGCCAGCCGCACCTCGGCAATGGCGTCCGCCGCGGCAGCGGCTGTCGCACCGGCGGGCAGGTCCGCGCCAAGGATCAGGGCGGTCTCGACCTCGATGCAAGCATCGGCCGGCAGCGGCGGCAAAAGGGCGTCCGAGCGGACGACCCCCCGCCCCGGCTGCGCCCCGGCATGGCGGTCGCGGCCGGCCAGCAACGCCATTTTCCAGGCACCGCCGCCTAGCGCACGGATCACCGCCCGTTGCACCGCATAGGCCGCGTCGGGATCGGGTGGCGGCGGGACCAGGCCCGGCAGGCGCGGCGCAGCGCCATGGACCGCCAGCAGGGCGCGGGCGGCGGCCTCGGGATCGAATGCGGCACTCATGTCGCCACCCCCAGGCCCAGATCGGGCATGGCGGGGCGCGGGATGACCGCACCGGGATGGGTGACGACGACCGCGGCCAGGCGGGCGGCAAGGGTCACGGCCGCGACCGGCGGCAGGCCGGCATCGCGCGCGGCCAGCCAGCCGGCGTTGAAGCTGTCGCCGGCGCCGGTGGTATCGACCGCGGCAACCATCGGGGGCAGCGGATGGGGCTCGATGCGGTCCTGGCCGGGCGGGCGGCGCAGCACCTTGCCCCCGCCGGTGGTCAGCACGATCTCGGCCCCGCCCAGCCCGGCCAGGGCCGCCATTGCCCCGGCCGGGTCCGCGATGCCGAAACAACCGGCCATGTCGTCCAGCGAGGGCAGGACCAGCGTCGCCAGCGCCGCCGCACGGCCGATCACCGCGCGCGCCGTGGCGGCATCGGGCCAAAGGGCGGGGCGGTAGTTCGTGTCCAGCACGATCCGCCCCCCCGCCGCCAACCGCCGTTCCAGCGCGGCCAGCAGCCGCTCGCGGCTTTCGGGCAAAAGGATCGCCAGCGTGACGCCGGACAGAAGCACCGTCCCGGCCTCGGCCACGGCCCCCAGCGCCATGTCGCCATCATCGAACATGCGCCGCGCCGGCGCCTGCTCGCGCCAGTAAAGAAAGCTGCGCTCGCCCCGCGCATCGGTCGAGATGAAGCTCAGTCCGGGCCGGCCGCCCGGCTCGGTGGCGCACAGATCGGCCACCCCCTCCTCGGCCATGACGCCGCGCAGCCAGGCGCTCATCGCGTCGTCGCCGAGTCGCGACAGGTAGCCGACCGAGCCGGCGGGCAAGAGCCGCGCCAGATAGATGGCGCTGTTCAGCGTGTCGCCGCCCGCGCGCCGGTCGAAGGTCGAGGGCGCATCGCGGCGGGCGGTGAACTCGACCAGCGGCTCGCCGATGCAAAGATAGCGCATGCTAGGCCTCGTAGGGGGTGGGCAGCGGCCGGCCGGCGAAATGGGCGGCGATATTGTCCAGCACCAGCTGCGCCATCGCGCGCCGCGCCTCGGCCGTGGCCGAGCCGATATGCGGGGTCAGCACGCAATTCGGGGCATCGAGCAGCGCCTGCGGCACGTTCGGCTCATCGTCGAAAACGTCGAGCCCCGCCCCGGCGATGGCGCCCGCATGGAGCGCCGCGGCCAGCGCCCCGGCATCGACCACCGGGCCGCGAGCGACATTGACCAGGACGCCATCGGGGCCGAGCGCCGCCAGCACGCCGGCATCGACCAGGCCGCGCGTATCCTTGCCCCCGGCGGCGGTGACGAAAAGCAACTCGCAATCCCGCGCCAGCGCCAGCGCATCGGGGCGGAAGCCGTCCGGGGCGTCCGGCCTTTCGTGCCGGGCGGTATAGAGCACCGCCATCCCCATGCCGCGCAGCAGGTCGGCCAGCCGGCGCCCGATGCGGCCATAGCCCAGGATGCCAGCCCGCCGCTCCAGCACCGAAAGGCCGAGGCCCAGCTTGCCGCCCGAGGACCATTGGCCGGCGCGCACGAAACGGTCGCCCTCGGCGATCCGGCGCCCCGCCGCCAGGGCCAGGCCAAGCGCCATCTCGGCCACGGCCAGCGACAGCACGTCGGGGGTGGTGGTGACGGCGATGCCGCGCCGCCGCGCCTCGGCCAGGTCGACGGCATCGACGCCGACGCCGTTCACCGCGATCAGCCGCAGCGCCGGCAGCCGCGCCATCTGCGCCGCCGTGATCCCGACATTGCCGGCGGTCAGCACCGCCTCGACATCCGCCGCATCGCCGATGTCGCGGATCACCCGGTATTCGGCGGCAAGCCGGTCGGCCATGTCCTGCGGCTTCAGCTCGGCCAGGGCCAGGATGCGCGGCCGGGTCATGCGATCTGGCCCAGGAAGTTCTGCAACCGCTCGTTCTGGGGATTGCCAAAGAACTGGTCGGGCGCGTTCTCCTCGACGATCACGCCCTTGTCCATGAAGATCACCCGGTCGGCCACGGCGCGGGCGAACTCCATCTCATGGGTGACGCAAAGCATGGTCATCCCCTCGCGCGCGAGGTCGATCATGGTGTCCAGCACCTCCTTGACCATTTCCGGGTCCAGCGCCGAGGTCGGTTCGTCGAACAGCATGATGCGCGGCTTCATGCACAGCGCGCGGGCGATGGCGACGCGCTGCTGCTGGCCGCCGGAAAGCTGGGCCGGATATTTGTCGGCCTGTTCGGGAATGCGCACCCGCTCCAGGTATTTGCGCGCCGTCGCCTCGGCCTCGGCGCGCGGGATCTTGCGGGTTTTCATCGGCGCCAGGACGCAGTTCTCCAGCACGGTCATGTGCGGGAACAGGTTGAAGGACTGGAAGACCATGCCGACATCCTGCCGCACCCGGGCCACGTTCTCGCCGCCGGCGGTCAGCTCCACCCCGTCCACGATGATGGTGCCGGATTCGATGGGCTCCAGCTGGTTGATGGTGCGGATCAGCGTCGATTTGCCCGAGCCCGAGGGCCCGCAGATGACGATGCGCTCGCCCCGCGTCACGGTCAGGTCGATGTCGACCAGGGCGTGATAGGCACCGTAATACTTGTTCACGGCACGCATGATGATGGCATGTTCGGTCATGTGGCTTTCCCCTGGGATGGCACGCGGCCGGGGCACGGCCGCGCGGCGCGCGTCACTGGGCGTTCTTGACGAAATCGGGCAGCGGCTCGCCCAGCCATTTCTGATGGATCTGGTCCAGCGTGCCGTCGGATTTCGCCTGGTCCACGAAGGCGTTGACCTGTTCCAGCAGCGCATCCGACCCCGGCGCAACGGCGATGCCCTGCACCTGGCTCGACAGGTCGAACTTCTTGTCGAAACGGTCGCCCGCGACGGTCGAGACCTGCGAGAACACCACGTTCGACAGCCCGATCAGCCTGACCTGCCCCGACATCAGCGCCTGCACCGCGCTGGCGTCGTCGTCAAAGCGGCGGATGTCGGTGCCCTGCGGCGCAACCGCGCTGACGCCGGTGTCCTGGGTCGAGGCGCGGGCGACGGCGAGGGACTGGCCCGCCAGCCCCTCGGGCGCGGCGATCTCCAGCCCGCTGTCGCCATAGACGGCGATGCTGATCCCGGCATAGGGTTTCGAGAAGTCGACCTTCTCTGCCCGCTCCTCGGTGATGCCCAGCGAGGCGACCAGTACATCGACCTGGCCCGAAAGCAGATAGGGGATGCGGTTCGGCCCGGTCACCGGAACGATCTGCGCCTGCACGCCCAGGAATTCGCCAAGCGCCTTGGCCACGTCGGCATCATAGCCATCGGGCTTGCCCGAGGCGTCCTGGATGCCGAAGGGCGGGAAATCGACCAGCATGCCCACCCTGACGGTGCCGGCATTCTTGACCGCGTCAAGATCGGCGGCGCTTGCGGGCGGGGCCAGCCCCATGGCCAGCGCGCCGGCGGCCAGGGCGGTAAAGATGCGACGGTTCAGTTTCATGGTTTCCTCCTCCGTGAAATCCTCTGCGCGGGGCTCTAGCGGGTGATCGCCAGCCGCATGCGCGCCTCCATGTGCCGGGCCAGAAGCGACAGGGGCCAGCACAGGACGAAATAAAGCGCGGCCACCGTGCCGAAGACCAGGAACGGCTTGAAGGTCGCGTTGTTGATGATCTGCCCGGCGCGGGTCAGCTCGGTGAAGCCGATGATCGAGGCCAGCGAGGTGCCCTTGATCAGCTGCACCAGGAAGCCCACGGTCGGCGCGGTCGCCAGCCGCAGCGCCTGCGGCAGGACGACATGGCGCATCCGGTCCCGGTAGGACAGCGACAGCGCCACCGCCGCCTCGGTCTGGCCCGGCGGCACCGCCTCGATGGCGCCGCGCCAGATCTCGCCCAGGTAGGCGCTGGCATGCAGCGTCAGCGCGACGGCGGCGGCCAGCAGCGGGTCGATGGGCAGGCCAAGGACGGCAAGGCCGAAATAGACCAGGAACAGCTGCATCAGCAGCGGCGTGCCCTGGAAGACCTGGATGAAGCCCGCCGCGATCCGGCGCGGCAGCCGGCCCTGCGCGGTCCGCGCCAGCGCGACGGCCAGCCCGCCGATAGCACCGCCAAGAAAGGCGATGGCCGAGAGGATCAGCGTCCAGCGGACGGCCGAGACGATGAACAGGATGTCGGCAGAGGAAAATTCGCGGATCATCTCAGCGGCTCGCAGGATAGGTGAAGAAGGCGCGGCGGATGGCGGCGAACAGGGTCGAGAACCCCAGCGCCAGCAGGAAATACAGGATCGTCAGCACCAGGTAGATCTCGAAGCTGGCGAAGGTGCGGGCGTTCAGGTCCGCCCCGGCCGAGGCAAGGTCGTTGGCCGAGATGACCGAGACCACGCTGGAGGTCAGCATCAGGTAGATGAACTGGCTGGTCAGCGAGGGGTAGATGTTGCGCAGCGCCGGGATCATCACGACATAGCGAAAGATCTGGGCGGGGCCGAGGCCAAGCGCGCGGCCGGCCTCGATCTGGCCGCGGGGGATCGATTCGATGCCGGCCCGGATGATCTCGGTGCCATAGGCGCCGACATTGACCACCAGCGCCACCAGCGCGGCGGTGTTCGGCGACAGGCTGATACCGGCAGCGGGCAGGCCGAAGAAGATGAAGAAGATCTGCACCAGGAACGGCGTGTTGCGGATCACCTCGACATAGACATCGGTCAGCCAGCGCAGCGGCCGGATGCCCGAGGTCTTGGCCACCGCGCCCAGGACCGAGACGACCAGCCCCAGCACCATGGCCATCAGCGACAGCCGCACCGTCAGCCAGGCGCCGTAAAGCAGCAGGTCGAGATTGCCGAAAACCGGCTGGAAATTGAACTGATACATCTGCCCTCCCCTGCGGATGCGTCGATTCCTGTTATTTAGAACGATCTAAAAGAAGCAAATGCAAAAGTCAACCCGCTTCCCGCCCGCTGCTTTCCCGGATCACCAGCCGCGGCGCCAGGATCGCGCGCTCGACCGGCGCGCCGGCATCGGCCAGCCGCCGGGCCAGCAGGCGCGCGGCGGCAGCGCCGATCCCGGCCGGGTCCATGGCGACGCTGGTCAGCGGCGGATAGGTCAGCTCGGCCAGCGGCAGGTCGTCCAGGCCGACCACGCCCAGGTCGCGCCCCGGTTCCAGCCCGGCGCGGCGCAGGCCCAGCATCAGACCGGCGGCAAGGACATCGTTGAAGCACAGCACCGCCTCGGGCCGGCTTTGCAGCGCCAGCACCTCGGCGGCCGAGCGCGCCGCGCCCTCCCAGGTCAGGTCGGCCTCGACGATACCGGCATCCTCGGCGCCGGTCTCGGCCAGGGCGCGGGCAAAGCCGGCCAGCCGCTCCTCGCGCGCCGAGGTGCGGGCGCCGACCGACAGGAAGGCAATGCGGCGACGGCCGAGGCCGACCAGGTGCTGCACCGCCAGCCGCACCCCCTCGATATAGTCGGCGCCGGCGTAATCGGTGGCACCCCGGTCGATCTCGCGCAGCGACTGCACCATCGGCAGGCCCCAGCGGCGCATGCGCGCGGGCAGGCCCGGATCGGTCCCCGCCGCCGGGCACAGGATCACCCCATCGACACCATGGCCGCGAAAGCGTTGCAGGATGCCCTCCTGGCGCCGGGGATCGTCCTGGCTGTTGGCCAGCAGCACGACCCGGTCGTCCTCGCCCATCACCCGCTCGACCCCGGCCAGGAACTCGGTGAAGAACGCGTTCACCAGATTCGGCACGATCACCCCAACGGTGCGGCTGCTGTTGTTGCGCAGCCGCGCGGCGCCGATGTCGCGGACATAGTCCAGGTCTGCCATGACCTGCTCGACCTTTTCGCGGGTGTGATCGGCGACCAGGGGCGATTTGCGCACCACCAGCGACACGGTGGCGCGCGACACGCCGGCGATCCGCGCGACCTCGTCCAGCGTGACCCGTTTGCGCTGCATGGCGATCCCCCTCTCTCATGGCTCTCTCATGGCATTCGTGCCGGGGGGCGGGATGTCAAGCCCGCAGCGGATCGCCCCTCAGCGCGGCGGGCCGGCGAACCGCTGGATCGCGGCCAGGATCGCCTGGAAGCTGCGCCGCGCGCGGTCGCTGTGGCGGCGGGCCCGCAGATAGCCGTGGGGCAGTTCCGGCTCGTTGCGCCAATGCGCCGCGACGCCCTCGGCCCGCAGCCGCCGCACATAGTCGCGCCCGTCGTCGCGCAGCGGATCGACATCGGCGGTGACGACGAAGGCCGGCGCCAGCCCGGCCAGGCTGTCGGCCTGCAAGGGATGCGCCAGCGGATCGGCCGGCCCCTCGCCATGCAGCGCGGCGTGATAGCCGGCCAGATCCTCGGTGCGCAGCAGGGGCGCCTCGGCATTCTCGCGATAGGAGGGCGCGCTGCCGTCGCCGCCCAGGCCGGGATAGACCAGCACCTGCCCCAATGGCTGCCGCGCCCCGCGCCGCGACAGGCAAAGCGCGGCGGCCAGCAGCCCGCCCGCGCTGTCGCCCGCGATGACGGCGGGACGGTCCAGCGCGTCCCAGACCGCCTGCACATCCGCGATCTGCGCCGGCCAGCGATGCTCGGGCGCCAGCCGGTAATCGACCGCGACGACCTGCAACCCGGTGGCATCGGCGATCTCGGCGCAGACATCGTCATGGCTGTCGAGCCCGCCGACCACGAAACCGCCGCCATGCACATAGGCCACGGCCACGGGGGTCTCGGGGCCATAGACCCGGCAGGGCACGCCGCCGATGCGGCGATCCTCGACCTTCAGGCCCGGCGGGCGCGGGGCGCGAAAGACGGCGCACATCGCATCGTAGAAGCGGCGGTTGTCGGCGGCGCTGGCGCCGTTCGCCTCGGGCGGATAGGCGGCCTCGGTCCGGGCGATGAAGTCCAGCACCTGCGGATCGCGGATCATGCCGCGCCCTCGGCGATGCGGCCCTCGGCGATACGACGCGTCAGCCAGTCCGGGTCCATCTGCGGCACCGAGGCCAGCAATTCCCGCGTATAGGCATGGCGCGGCGGGTCCAGCACCTCGGCCTTCAGGCCCTTGTCCATGACCCGTCCGCCCCTCATCACCACCACCTCGTCGGCGATGGCGCGGACGGTGGCGATGTCATGGGTGATGAACATGTAGCTGACGCCGGTTTCGTCCTGCACCTTGCTGAGCAGCCGCAGGATGCCCTCGGCCACCAGTTGGTCCAGCGCGCTGGTCACCTCGTCGCAGATGATGAATTCGGGATCGGCGGCCAGCGCCCGGGCGATGCCGATGCGCTGCTTCTGTCCGCCCGACAGCTCGCCCGGCAGGCGGTCGAGAAACCGCGCCGGCTCCAGCTCGATCTGCTCCATCAGCGCGTTGAGCCGCGCCTCGCGCGCCCGGCCGGTCAGGCCCAGGTAGAATTGCAGCGGCCGCGACAGGATCTGCCGGATGGTCTGGCGCGGGTTCAGCGCCGTGTCGGCCATCTGGTAGATCATCTGCACCGCCCGCTTCTGTTCCAGCCCGCGCTGCGCCAAGCGCGGCGGCAGGGGCGTGCCGTTCAGCGCGATGCTGCCCGCGCGCGGCGGCAGCAGCCCGGTGATCGCCCGCGCCGTGGTGGACTTGCCCGAGCCGGATTCGCCCACCACCGCCACGGTGGCGCCGCGCGGGATGTCGAAGCTGACCTCGCTGAGCACGTCCAGCGCGGAATAGCCCGCCGTCACCTCGCGGATGCTGATCGTCGGCGCGCTGGCCTGCGGCAGGGCGCGCGGCGGCCGGCGGAACGCGCGCACCGCCCAGAGCGAGCGGGTGTAGTCCTGCGCCGGCGCCTCGATCATCCGGCGGGTCGGCGCATCCTCGACCTCGCGGCCGTGGCGCATGACCTTGATGCGGTCGGCCATCTGGGCGACCACGGCCAGGTCGTGGGTGATGTAGATCGCCGCCGTGCCGGTGGTCTCGACCGCCTGCCGGATCGCCGCCAGCACGCCGATCTGCGTGGTCACGTCCAGCGCCGTCGTCGGCTCGTCAAAGACGATCAGGTCGGGCTTGCAGGCCATGGCCATGGCGACCATGGCCCGCTGCAACTGCCCGCCCGAGACCTGATGCGGAAAGCGCAACCCGAAATTCTCCGGGTCGGGCAGGTGCATGGCGGCGTAGAGCTGGCGCGCGAAGGCTTCGGATTCCGCGCGGTCCGCCGTGTGGTGGATCGCCGGCCCCTCGCAGAACTGGTCCAGAAGCCGCCATGCCGGGTTGAAGCTTGCCGCCGCCGATTGCGCGACATAGGCGACGCGGCGGCCGCGAAAGGCGCGGCGCTGGCGCTCGGGCAATTGCAGCAGGTCGGTGCCGTCGAAGATCACCCGCCCGCCGGCAAAGCGCAGCCCGCCCTGGGCGAAACCCAGCGCCGCAAGGCCCAGCGTGGATTTCCCGGCCCCGGATTCGCCGATCAGCCCGACGACTTCGCCCCGGGCGACCTGCAGGTCGACGCCGTGCAGGATCGGGGTCCAGCCTTCCTCGCCCCGCGCCTCGACCTTCAGCTTCTCGATGTTCAGCAGCATGGTTCAGTCCTTCAGACCCGAGGCGCGGTGCAGCATCCAGTCCACCACGAAATTGACCGAGACCGTCAGCACCGCGATGCAGGCGGCGGGCATAAGCGGCGTGATGTCGCCGAAGGTGATCAGCGCCGCATTGTCGCGCACCATCGCGCCCCAGTCCGCCATCGGCGGCGGCAGGCCGAGGCCCAGGAAGCTGAGCGCCGAGATGGTCAGGAACACGAAGCAGAAGCGCAGCCCGAACTCGGCGATCAGCGGCGCCGAGATGTTCGGCAGCACCTCGCGGCTGATGATCCACCAGGTGCCCTCGCCGCGCAGCTGCGCCGCCTCGACATAGTCCATCACCATGACGTTCATCGCCGTGGCGCGGGCCAGGCGAAAGACCCGGGTGGAATCGAGGATCGCCACCACGACGACCAGGTTCGCCACCCCCGGTCCCAGCGCCGACAAGGCCAGCAGCGTCAGGATCAGCGCCGGCACCGCCATCAGCACATCGACCAGCCGCGACAGCGCCAGATCGACCCAGCCGCCAAGCGCCGCCGCCAGCAGTCCGGAAATGGCGCCGATGCCGAAGGCCAGCGCCGTGGTGACCAGCGCCACGCCCACGGTATTGCGCGCGCCCCAGATCAGCCGCGACAGCATGTCCCGGCCCAGCGTGTCGGTGCCAAGGGGATAGGCGGCGCTCCACGGCTCGAACTGGGCGCCGACGATCTGCGCCTCGGCATGGGGCGCCAGCAGCGGCGCGAAGAGCGCGATCACCGCATAGGCGGCGATGACCAGAACCCCAAGGATCGCGGTCGACGGCATGGTTTTCAGCATCCGGATCATGGCCTTACCTCGGATGCAGCAGGCGGGGGTTCGTGGCGATCGCCAGAACGTCGGCCAGCAGGTTCAGCAGGATATAGACCGCGGCAAAGATCAGCGCGCAGGCCTGCACCACCGGAATGTCGCGATTGGTGACGCTGTCCACCATCAGCTGGCCGAGGCCGGGATAGACGAAGACAACCTCGACGATGACGACGCCGGTGATCAGCCAGGCCACGTTCAGCGCCACCACGTTGACGATGGGCGCCAGCGCGTTCGGCAGGGCGTGGCGGGTGACGACGCGCCAGCGCGACACGCCCTTCAGCCGCGCCATGGTGACATAGGGCGCGCCCAGCACGTTGACGACCGCCGCCCGCGTCATCCGCATCATGTGGGCGGTGACTACCAGGACCAGGGTGATCGCGGGCAGGAAGGCGCGGCCCAGCATCTCGCCCAACCGCGGCGCGGCGCCGGGATCGGCGATCGAGGGAAACCAGCCCATCCTGACCGACAGCCAGAACATCAGGATATAGGCGATGAAAAACTCGGGGAAGGAAATCGCCGACAGCGTCGCCACATTGGCGATGCGGTCGAACCAGCTGCCGCGCCACAGGGCGGCGAGCAGGCCCAGCCCCACCGCCAGCGGCACCGCGATCACCGCCGCATAGGCGGCCAGGAACATGGTGTTGCCCAGGCGCGCGGCCAGCAGATCCGCCACCGGCCGGCCATTGGCCAGCGAGCGGCCGAAATCGCCCGACAGCACCCCGCCGACCCAGTCGAGATAGCGCCAGGCCAGCGGCTGATCCAGCCCAAGCTCGCGCCGGAAGGCCGCGACGGTCTCGGGCGTGGCGGACTGGCCCAGCACCTGCTGGGCGATGTCGCCGGGCAGCAGGCTGACGGCCAGGAAGATCAGCACCGAGATGACGAAGAGCGTAAAGACCCCGATGCCCAGCCGGCCCGCGATCATCCGCAGGATGGGCCGCCGCCGGGCCTCGGCGGCGCTCATGCGGTGGCCTCCTTCTGGCGGATCGGGCGGATGCCGGCGCCGGCATGATCAGGATGCGGCGCGCCGTCCTGCGCGGCCACCCGGTCCAGCGCCTCCAGCAGCGCGGACGGCATCGGGATGGCGCGCCCCTCGCCGGTATCGACATGCAGCAGCATATGCTCGCCGGTCGCGACCTCGCTGCCGTCCTCGCGCAGGATGGCGTGATGCAGGCGGAAGCGTTTCGCGTCATGGCCCAGCAGCCGGGTCTCGACGGTCAGCAATTCGCCCGCCCTCACCTCGGCCAGGTGGCGGATATGGGTCTCGACCGTATAGGCCGAGCGGCCCTGCGCCCGGTAATCGGCATCCAGCCCGATATGGATCAGGAAGGCGTCGGTCGCATCGCCCAGCACCTGCAGATAGCGGAACTCGGTCATGTGGCCGTTGTAATCGACCCAGCCGCCGGTCACGCAGGCCTGATGGATGCGCAGCGGATAGCCCGTCGCAGGCGTGGGCGCGCGGGCATAGAAGCCGTCCTCCTGCGCGCGCACGGTCTGGCCGACGCCCCAGTCGTTTGCCTTGAGCGCCTGGAAGATGCCGACCAGGTTGTCGTCGCGGATCCGCTCCAGCTCGCGGATCGAATGCCGGCCCGACTGCGCGTCGGACTGGCCGGCGATACGGTCGATCAGCGCCTCGTCGAGGTCGGGCACCTCCATCAGCTTGGTCCAGGGCCATTTCAGCGCCGGGCCGAACTGACCCAGGAAATGCCGCATCCCGGCCTCGCCGCCGGCGATGCGATAGGTCTCGAACAGGCCCATCTGCGCCCAACGCAGGCCGAAGCCGAAGCGGATGATGTCGTCGATCTCCTCGGTGGTGGCGATGCCGTCATGGACCAGCCACAGCGCCTCGCGCCAGACGGCTTCCAGCAGGCGGTCGCCGATATGGGCGTCGATCTCGCGCGCGATCCGGACCGGCTTCATGCCGACCGCCGCCAGGATCTCGCAGGCGCGATCCGCCGCCTCGCCGCCGCCCACGACCTCGACCACGGGCAGAAGGTAGACCGGGTTGAAGGGATGGGCGACGAGGATGCGGGCGGGATGCCGCGCCCCCTGCCGCAACTCAGACGGCTTGAAGCCCGAGGTCGAGGAGCCGATCAGCGCCGTCCCGGGCGCGGCGGCCTCGATCTCGGCGATGATGCGGTGCTTCAGCTCCAGCCGCTCGGGCACGCTTTCCTGGATATAGTCGGCGTCCCGGACCGCCTCGGCCAGCGAGCCGGCCCAGAGGATGCGCCCCGGCCGGGGCAGCGGCGCCTGGAACAGCTTTTCCCAGGCGCGGGTGGCATTCGCCAGCACCTCGCCGACGATGCGCTGCGCCTCGGGGTGGGGGTCGTGGACCGCCACGTCATGCCCCGAGAGGATGAAGCGGGCGATCCAGCCGCCGCCGATGACCCCGCCGCCGATTGCCGCGATCTTCATGCCTGCCACCACCGTTCCACGATCTTCCAGCCGTCGAGGAAGCGGTTCGACGCCACCTCGCCATGCGCCACCTTGTCATTGGCCACGTCGATATAGTTCACGAAAATGGGGATGATCGTGCCGCCATCCTCGGAGACCAGCCCCTGCATCTCGCGATACATCTCGGCGCGCAGGCCGTCGTCCAGCTCGGCCCGCGCCTTCAGCAGCAACTCGTTGAAGCGCTCGTTGTCCCAGTGGCTCTCGTTCCACTCGGCGCCACGGGCATAGACCAGGCTGAACATGTCGTCCTCGGTCGGGCGGCCGTTCCAGTAGCTGACGCAGAAGGGCTTCTTCAGCCAGACATTGGACCAATAGCCGTCGTCCGGCTCGCGCTTGACGGTCAGCTCGATCCCGGCCGCCTTGGCCGATTGCTGGAACAGCTGCACCATGTCGAGCGCCCCGACCGAGGCCGCGTCCGAGGCGGAAATCTCGACCTTCAGCCCCTCCATGCCGGCCTGTTTCAGGTAATGTTTCGCCTTGTCCGGGTCATAGGCCCGCTGCGGCAGGTCGGCGGCAAAGAAGCGGTTCGCCGGCGCGATCGGACTGTCATTGGCGATCTGGCCATGGCCGCGCAGCACCTTGTCCAGCACCTCCTGCCGGTCGATGGCGTATTTCAGCGCCAGCCGCAGGTTCGGATCGGTAAAGGGCGCCTGGTCGCAGAACATCGGCATGGTGTAATGCGCGGTCCCCGTCACCTCGACCAGTTGCAGGCCCGGACGGCGCTGCAACAGGTGCAACGTAGCGAGGTCGGGCGAGTTGATGACATCGACCTCGCCGGTCATCAGCGCATTCTGCCGGGCGGTGGCGTCGTTGATGGTCAGCAGCACCGCCTCGTCGAACCAGGCGCGGTCGGGCTTCCAGTAATCGTCGCGGCGCTTGAGCGTGATGCGCACGCCCGGCTCGAAATTCTCCAGCACATAGCCGCCGGTGCCCAGGCCCGACTGCCAGTCCAGCGTGCCGTCCTCGTTCGCCGGCATGATGACGAAGTGATAGTCCGAAGTCAGATAGGCGAAATCGGCATTGCCCGAGGTCAGCTCGAACACCACCACATTGTCGCCATCGGCGCGGATCTCCTTGACCTGTTCCAGCGAGCCCTTGGCGCCGGACTTGGTATCGGCGCCGCGATGGTGGTCGAAGGAGGCGATCACATCCCGCGCCGTGACCTTGCGCCCGTCCGAGAAGGTGACGCCATCCTTCAGGCGGAAGGTCCAGATCCGGGCCTCGGCATCGGGCTCGAACTCGGCCAGTTCGGGCACGGCCTGGCCCTTGGCGTCGATCTCGACCAGGTTGTTGCAGACCGCCAGCATCGCCGTCACCACCGGGCCGGCAGCATAGGTCGCCGGGTCCAGCGTGTCCGAGGTCGCCCCGCCCAGATGGCCGATGCGCAGCCTGCCGCCGCGCCTGGCCTCTTGCGCCCGCGCGCCGCGCGGCAGGATCAGCCCCGCCGCCGCCACGCCCGCCGCGCCGGCCAGCAAGCCCCGCCTCGTCAGCCCCCGACTCGTCAGATTGATGCTCATGGTGGACCCCCTGTCTTGTGTTATGGATTGGTTCGGCCTGCGGCTCAGCGCCGGGTCAGCTTCAGCTTGTCGCGCACCTCCTGCGGACCGAGGATGCGGCAGCCCATCGCATTCAGGATCGTCGCCGCCCGCTCGACCAGATCGCCGTTGCGGGCCGGCACGCCCTTGTCCAGCCAGATGTTGTCCTCAAGCCCGACGCGCACATTGCCGCCGGCCAGCGCCGCCTGCGCGACATAGGGAAGCTGCATCCGCCCGATCGAGAACATGGAATAGACCCAGCCGGGCGGGATGTTGTTCACCATCGCCATCAGGCTGTTCGGATCGGCCGGCGCACCATAGGGGATGCCCATGCACAGCTGGATCATCACCGGATCGTCGATCAGCCCCTCCTCCACCAGCGTCTTGGCCAGCCACAGATGGCCGGTGTCGAAGACCTCGATCTCGGGCCGCACCCCCGCCGCCTGGATGCGTGCCGCCATGGCGCGCAGCGTACCGGGGGTGTTGGTCATGACGTAATCGGCCTCGGCGAAGTTCATCGTGCCGCAATCGAGGGTGCAGATCTCGGGCAGCAGTTCCTCGACATGTACCAGCCGCTCGCTGGCGCCGATCAGGTCGGATTGCGGCGACAGCGGCAGCGGCGCCTCGGCCGAGCCCAGCACGATGTCGCCGCCCATGCCCGCCGTCAGGTTCAGCACCACGTCGGTGCCCGCGGAGCGCACCCGCTCCACCACCTCGCGATACAGCGCCGGATCGCGCGATGGGGCGCCGGTATCGGGATCGCGCACATGCACATGGGCGATGGCCGCACCCGCCTTCGCCGCCTCGATGCAGGCTTCGGCGATCTGGCGGGGCGTGATCGGCACCAGGTCGGACTTCTTGTGGCTCTGCCCCGATCCGGTCACCGCGCAGGTGATGAAGACGTCACGGTTCATTCATGGCTCCGGCAATGTGTGATTTCACCGCAGCCTGACAGCTATTTGGCTGGCATGATGTGCAGTTTACGCCATAATCTTTGCCCATGTCGCCAAAATCGCCGCTGCACCTGACCTTCCTGCTGTTCGACGGCTTCTCGAACATGGTGCTGGCCAGCGCCATCGAGCCCCTGCGGGCGGCCCGCGACCTGTCGGGGCGGCGGCTGTTTTCCTGGCAGGTCAGCTCGCTGGACGGCGGGGCGGTCACCAGCTCGTCGCGGCTGGCGATCGCGGTCGATCTGCCGCTGGAACGGGTGGGGGCGACGGATGCGCTGATCCTGGTCTCGGGCTACGGCATGCGCGACCATTTGCAGCGCGACTCGATGCGGGCGGTGCTGCGCAAGGCGCGCGGGCTGCCGGTGTTGGGCGGCCTCGACACCGGGGCGTGGCTGCTGGCGCAGATGGGCCTGCTGGCCGGGCGCCGTGCCGCGATCCACTGGATGGAGCGCGAGGCGCTGGCCGAGGCCTTTCCGGAAATCACCGTGGTGCCCGACCCCTATGTCGCGGACGGCAATATCGTCACCTGCGGCGGCGCGCAAAGCGTACTCAGCTGGTCGCTGGACCTGATCGGCGCACAGGCAGGCGAGGCGCTGCGCTTCGACGTGGCCAACATGTTCGGCCGGGTCATGGGCCGCAGCACCGATCCGGTGGAATGGCAATTGCCCAGCCGCATGACCGACAGCGCCCTGCCACCGGCGCTGCAGCGCGCCATCGTCGCCATGCGCGAAACCGCCGAACAGCCCTTGCCCCTGCCCCGCATCGCCGAGCGCGCGGCGCTGTCGCCGCGCAGCATGGACCGGCTGTTCCATGCCCATCTGGGCCTGTCGGCCGGCGGCTATTACCGGCAGATCCGGCTGTCCCATGCCCGGGCGCTGGCGCTGGAAACCAAGCTGTCGCTGGGCGAGATCGCCTCGCGTACCGGGTTCTCGTCGCCCGCCACGCTGGCACGCGCCTATCGCCGCGCTTTCGGGGAAACCGTGCGGAAAACCGGGACGCGATAGCGGTCAAAGCCGCGATATGCGGCGATGCGGGGGATTTCCGTCGATCGGCCCGCTGCCCTGGCCCATCCCGTGATCGCGCTGCCTCGAAGCGATCGCGCCTTCGCTGCCCACATGATGCATCTTTTTTATTTACTAGTATGCAAGTATGCAATACATCCGGCCCAGGGGGAAGAATCATGTCCATGCAGCCCAATATCGACTTCACGCTTTCAACCGCGCCGCAGGTCTATGACTGGCTGCGGGACGCGATCCTGCGCGGCGCGCTGCCGCCCGGCACCCGGCTGAGCGAAACCGAGATCGCCACCCAGGTCGGCGTCAGCCGCCAGCCGGTGCGCGAGGCCTTCATCCGCCTGACCGCCGACGGGCTGGCCGAGGTCCGGCCCCAGCGCGGCACCTATATTCGCCGCATCTCGGTTTCGGCGGTGCTGTCGGCGCGGCTGATCCGCGAGGCGGTCGAGAGCGATCTGATCCGCATGCTGGCCAAGCAGGCCGACGACCGGCTGCTGGCCCATCTGGACCGCGAGATCGAGGAACAGGCCCAGGCCGTCGCCCGCAACGATGCCGAAACCTTCGTGCGGCTGGACGACCGCTTCCACCGGCTGCTGGCCGTGGCCGCCGGGCAGGAGGCGGTCTGGGAGGTGCTGGAGGGGCTGAAATCGCAGATGAACCGCCTGCGCTACATCACCGCGCGCACCTTCGACATCCAGAAGCTGATCGGCCAGCACGCCGAGATCGTCGAGGGCCTGCGCAACCACGATCCCGGCCTGGCCGAAGCCGCCATGCGCCGCCACCTGCGCGAATTGCTCAACGACCTGCCCGAGATCGCGCGCGCGCGCCCCGAACTTTTCATACCCTGACCCCGCATCATCCCGGAGGAGAACCATGATCACCCTGAACCGTCGCCGCTTCGCGGCGCTGGCCGTGGCCTGCATGACCGCCGCTTCCGCCATGGGCGCCTCGGCCGCAGAACTGACGCTGAAGCTCGGCCATCTGGCGAACGAGCAGAACTCCTGGCACAAGGCGTCGCTGAAATTCGCCGAGGAGCTTGACCGCCTGACCGAGGGCCGCATCGCCGTCGAGGTCTTCCCGAACGACTCGCTGGGCCGCGAGATGGACCTGATCAACGGCATGCAGCTCGGCACGGTCGAGATGACCATCACCGGCGAAAGCCTTCAGAACTGGGCGCCCATGGCGGCCCTGCTGGCCATTCCCTATGCCTATCAGTCGCTTGAACACATGGACGCGGTCGCCGGCGGCGAGATCGGCCAGCAGATCGAGGCGCAGATCATCGAGCGCGCGCAGGTCAGGCCCATCGCCTATTTCGCCCGCGGCCCGCGCAACCTGACCGCGAACCACCCCATCACCACCCCGGCCGAGCTGAACCGCATGCGGCTGCGGGTGCCCAACGTGCCGCTCTTCGTCGACACCTGGACCGCGCTCGGCGCCCAGCCGACGCCGATGGCTTTCTCGGAAGTCTTCACCTCGCTGCAGAACGGCACCATCGGCGGGCAGGAAAACCCGCTGGCGCTGATCCAGGCCGCCTCGCTGAACGAGGTGCAGAGCCATGTGAACCAGACCGAGCATGTGCGCAGCTGGATCTACCTGACCATCGCCGAGCAGGTCTGGCAGCGCCTGTCCGAAGAGGACCAGGCCCATGTGCTGGAGGCCGCCCGCATCGCGCAAGAGTTCGAGCGCGAGCAGTTCCTGCAGGACGAGGACGCCATCCGCGCCGATCTGGAGGCCAAGGGCATGACCTTCGTCGAGGTCGACCAGCAGGCATTCGCCGAGGGCTCGCGCGATGCGGTGATCAAAAGCGTCGACGAAAGCATCAGGCCCATCGTCGAGGATCTGTTCAACCACTGAACGGCAACGGGACGGAGCCGGCGCGCAGCCCGCGCCGGGGCCTTCCCCAAGGGTTTGGAACCATGAAAAACCTGGCACTCTTGCAACGCGGCGTCGCGGCGGCCAGCCGGTTTGCGGTGGGCATCGCCTTCTTCGCGCTGATCGTGGTGGTCACGCTTCAGATCGCCACCCGGACCTTCGGCCTGCCCTCGCCGGTCTGGACCGAGGAACTGTCGCGCTATCTGCTGCTCTACATGACCGCCTTCGGCATCGGCCTGTCGCTGATGACGGGCGAGCTGGTGAACGTGGACCTGCTGCAGGAAACCGTCTCGGAGGCCCGCGCCTGGTGGATGCGGCTGATCGCGGCGATCTGCACCGCGGCGCTTGGCGCGGTGATGGTCTGGCCGGCCTGGAAATTCACCACCATCGGCGCCTTCCAGCGCTCGCCCAGCCTGCGCTGGCCGATGGACATCATCCACGCTTCGGTTCTGGTGCTGTCGGTCCTGCTGTTCCTGTTCGCGCTTTTGCGGGTGATCGGCATGATCGCCGGCACCGATGACGGGCGGCCCCACCTTGCCGAGGAAGCCTGATCCATGGACCTTTTCCTGCTTCTAACCACCTTCATCGTGACGCTGGCGCTTGGCGTGCCGGTCGCGGTCTGCCTGGGGCTGGCCTCGCTGGCCTATATCCTGTCAGCGGGGCTGCCGGTCGTCATCATCCCGCAGCGCATGTATGCGGGCATGGACGTCTTCGTGCTGCTGTGCATTCCCGGCTTCATCCTGGCCGGCAACCTGATGAACTTCGGCGGCATCACCGAACGCATCATCCGCCTGGCCAATGCCATGGTGGGCTGGATGCGCGGCGGGCTGGCCATGGCCAATGTCGCGGATTCGATGATGTTCGGCGGCGTCTCGGGCACGGCGGTCGCCGATGTCGCCGCGACCGGCGGGGTGATGATCCCCGGCATGAAGAAATCCGGCTATCCCGGCGATTTCGCCGCCGCGATCACCGCCGCCTCGGCGACGGTTGGACCGATGCTGCCGCCCAGCGTGCCGATGATCATCGTCGGCGCCCTGTCGGGCATCTCGGTCGGGCAGCTGTTCCTGGCCGGTGCGGTGCCGGGCGTTCTGATGGGCATCGGCATGGCGATCACCTGCTATATCCTTGCCGTGCGCCGCAACTATCCGCGCCAGCAATGGCAGGGCTTCGGCGAGCTGGTCGCGGCCTTCCTCGCCGCCTTCTGGGCGCTGGCCATGACCGGGCTGATCATCGGCGGGCTGCTGACCGGCATCGCGACGCCGACCGAGACCGCCATCGTCGCCTGCCTCTACGCCTTTGTCGTCGGCGCCTTCGTCTATCGCGAGTTGCCGATCCGCGCGGTGCCGCGCATCGTCGTCAACAGCGCGATCTCCTCGGCCGGCATCCTGGCGCTGGTGGGCTTCGCCAATGTCTTCGGCTCGATCCTGGCCTCCGAGCGCATCCCGCAGATGCTGGTCAGCAGCGTGCTGGCGATCACCGACAACCCGATCCTGGTCATCCTGCTGATCAACGTGCTGCTGCTGTGCATCGGCATGTTCATGGAAACCATCGCGGCCCTCATCATCCTGTTCGTGCCCCTGCTTGGGCTGGCGACCAGCGTCGGCATCGAGCCGCTGCATTTCGCCACCTTCGCGGTCTTGAACCTGATGATCGGCCTGACCACGCCGCCGGTGGGGGTCTGCCTGTTCGTCGCCTGCAACATCGCCCGCGAGCCCTTGGCCAAGGTGATCAGCGCGGTCATTCCCTTCCTGATCTCGAACATCGTGGTGCTGCTGCTGGTCTCCTATTACCCGCCCTTCGCCACCTGGCTGCCGACGACGCTGATGGGGAACTGACATGACACGCGACATCGCCTGCCGCCTGCACGCGGCCCACGACCTGCGGATCGAGCCCCTGGCCGAACCGCAACCCGCCCCAGGCACCGCCCTGATCCGCGTGCTGCGCGGCGGCATCTGCGGCTCGGACCTGCATTACTATCACGATGGCGACTTCGGCCCGGTCCGGGTGCGCCAACCCATCGTGCTGGGCCACGAAGCCGCCGGCGTGGTGGAAAGCGCGCCCGAGGGGTCCGGTCTGGTGCCGGGCCAACTGGTGGCGCTGTCGCCCTCGCGCCCCTGCGGCGAATGCGACTATTGCCGCGCGGGGACCGAGCGGCATTGCCTGGCCATGCGCTTCAACGGCTCGGCCATGCGGATGCCGCATGAGGACGGCTTCTTCCGCAACCGGCTGTATCACCCGCTGGGCCAATGCCTGCCGCTGCCCGAAGGAACCAGCGCCGAAGCCGCCGCCGGGGCCGAGCCGCTGGCCGTCTGCCTGCACGCCCTGACCATGGCGCCCGACCTGTCCGGCCAGCGGGTGCTGATCACCGGCGCCGGTCCCATCGGCGCCATCTGCACCGCGCTGGCCCGCCTGCGCGGCGCGGCCGAGATCGTGGTGACGGATGTGCAGGACTTCACGCTGGAGATCGCCCGCCGCATGGGCGCCGACCGGGCGGTGAACGTGGCCGAAGATCCCGACGCCCTGGCCGACCTGGCCCAGGGCAAGGGCCGCATCGACGTGGTGCTGGAATGCTCGGCCAATCCCCATGCCATCGCGCAGGCCATCGGCTTGGCGCGGCCGCAGGCCACCATGGTCCAGATCGGCGTCGGCGGCACCCTGCCCC
Organism: Paracoccus sp. P2; assembly: GCF_046335115.1. NCBI lineage: Bacteria > Pseudomonadati > Pseudomonadota > Alphaproteobacteria > Rhodobacterales > Paracoccaceae > Paracoccus > Paracoccus sp. P2. Next base: position 128,810 of record NZ_JBGOSN010000002.1, read on the forward strand.
TGCCCTTGAACCTGATCGTCGCCAAGGAGTTGCGCCTTTTCGGCACGCACCGCTTCGACCGCGAATTTGCCGAGGCCGCGCACATGATCGGCGCGGGCCAGATCGACCTGTCGCCCATGGTCACGCAAGTCCTGCCCGCGGCCGAGGCGCAGCGGGCCTTCGACCTGGCCGGCGACCGGGCGCAGGCGGTCAAGGTACAGCTGGATTTCGGGGACTGAATCATGCCGGTCATCACCGAGATCGAGGATCTGCGCCGCCTGCACCGGCGGCGCGTCCCGCGCATGTTCTACGATTACGTCGATGTCGGCGCCTGGACCGGCAGCACCTATCGCGCCAACCGCGCCGATTTCGAACGCATCCTGCTGCGCCAGCGCGTCGCCCGCAACATCGAGGCCCGCAGCCTTGCCACCACCATGCTGGGCCAGCCGGTCTCGATGCCGCTGGCTCTGGCCCCGGTGGGGCTCTTGGGCATGCAGCACCCGGATGGCGAGATCCTCGCCGCCCGCGCCGCGCATTCCGCCGGCGTGCCCTTCACGCTGTCGACCATGTCGATGTGCTCGCTGGAGGACGTGGCGGCAGCGACGGGGGCGCCGTTCTGGTTCCAGCTCTATACCCTGCGGGACGAGGAGTTCCTTGACAATATCCTGGACCGCGCCCGCCGCGCCGGGGTCACGGCGCTGGTGCTGACGCTGGACCTGACCATTCAGGGCCAGCGCCACAAGGATCTGAAGAACCGCATGACCGCACCGCCGCGGCTGACGCTGCCGAACCTGATCGACATCGCGCTGCATCCCCGCTGGGCGCTGGGGATGCTGGGCACGCGCCGGCGCAGCTTCGGCAATATCGTCGGCCATGCCCGCGGCGTCGACAGCCTGGGCGACCTGATGGACTGGACCGCGCGCCAGTTCGACCAGCGGCTGGACTGGGCGCGGGTCGAACAGATCATCCGCAAATGGGGCGGGCCGGTGATCCTGAAAGGCATCAACGACCCCGAGGACGCGCGGCGCGCGCTGGATACCGGCTGCGACGCGATCCTGGTCTCGAACCATGGCGGGCGGCAGCTGGACGGCGCCCCCTCGACCATCCGCACGCTGCCCGCGATCCGCCGGGCGGTCGGCCCGGACTTTCCGCTTTATCTCGACGGCGGCATCCAGTCGGGACAGGAGGCGCTGAAGGCCATCGCCAGCGGCGCGAACGGCGTCTTTGTCGGCCGCGCCTTCACCTATGGGCTGGGCGCCATGGGGCAAAGGGGCGTCGAGACGGCGCTGGCCATCCTGCGCCGCGAAATGGACATCACCATGGCGCTATGCGGCGTCAACGACATCAAGGATTTCGGTTCCGGCTGCCTGTGGCCCGACGACCGCGGCAATGCCGCCTGAGGAACAAGGAAACGTGAAATGCGACATACCTGGCGCTGGTTCGGCCCCAAGGATCGGGTCTCGATCGACGACATGCTGCAGGCGGGGGTGCAGGGCGTTGTGACCTCCCTGCACCACGTCCCGACCGGAACCGTCTGGTCCCCCGGGGAAATCGCCCGCCGGCAGGCCGAACTGGCGCTGATGGCGGACGGCGCGCCCTCGGGCCTGAAATGGGAGGTGGTCGAAAGCCTGCCGGTCAGCGAGGCGATCAAGACCCAGACCGGCGACTGGCGGGCGCATGTCGAGAACTGGATCGCCTCGATGCGCAACCTGAAGGAGGCCGGGATCGAGGTCATCTGCTACAATTTCATGCCGGTGCTGGACTGGACCCGCACCGACCTGGCCTGGCGGCGCCCGAACGGCGCACGCTGCATGCGCTTCGACTTCACCGATTTCGCCGCCTTCGACATCCATATCCTGCAGCGCAAGGGCGCGGCCGAGGATTTCCCCGAGGAGGTGCGCGACGAGGCCGCCCGCCGCTTCGCCCAGATGGACGAGGCCCGGCGCGAAGAGCTGGCCGGCAACGTGGTCTTCGGCCTGCCCGGCGCGGCCGAGCATTTCACCCTGCAGGACGTGCGGGCGCTCCTGGACAGCTATGCCCCGGTGACGGACGCGGTGCTGCGCCGGCATTTCCACGATTTCCTGGAACAGGTCGTCCCGGTCGCGCAAGAGATCGGGGTGCGGCTCTGCTGCCATCCCGACGACCCGCCCTTCGGCCTTTTGGGCCTGCCGCGGGTGATGTCCACCGAGGCGGATTACGCCGAGCGCATGGCCGCCGTGGACCTGCCGGCAAACGGCATCACGCTCTGCTCGGGCTCGCTGGGGGCGCGGCCGGACAATGACCTGCCGGGCATGATGGCGCGGCTGGGCGACCGGGTGCATTTCCTGCACCTGCGCAACGTGCGCCGCGACACGGATGCGATCCGCGGCTCGTTCTTCGAGGACGAACATCTGGGCGGCCAGACCGACATGGTGGCGCTGGTCGCCGCGGTGCTGCGCGAGGAAGCCCGCCGCCGCGCCGCCGGCCGCGCCGATGCCGTGATCCCGATGCGCCCCGATCACGGCCAGGACATCCTGGACGATATCGGCCGCGGCGGCCAGCCCGGCTATCCCGCCATCGGCCGGCTCAAGGGCCTGGCCGAGCTGCGCGGCGTGGAACTGGCGCTGAGCCACGGGGCACGGACATGAGCGCGCCGCTGATCAGGCTGGCCGACCTGCCGCCCGGCGTCGCGCGGCCGCGCTATGACCGCGCGGCGCATGGCATGGGCATCCTGCATCTGGGGCTGGGCGCCTTTCACCGCGCGCATCAGGCGGTCCATACCGACGATGCGCTGGCGGCCGAGGGCGGCGACTGGCGCATCCTCGGCGCCAACCTGCGCAGCCGCGAGATCCCGGAGGCGCTGAACGCGCAGGACGGGCTTTTCACCGTGCTGGAGCGTTCGGACAGCGACCGGGCGCGGGTGATCGGCGCGCATGGCCCGGCCATCGGCGGCGACGCAGCCGCGATCCTGCGCGCCGCCTGCGATCCGGCGATCCGCATCCTGTCGCTGACCGTCTCGGAAAAGGCTTACGGCATCGACCGCGCCGCCATGGATGCCGATCCGGCCCATCCGGCGGTGGCCGCCGACCTGGCGCAGCCGCAGGCGCCGCAGGGTGTGCTGGGCATCATCACCGCGGCCCTGGCGGCGCGGCGCGAGGCCGGGGTCGCGCCCTTCACGGTGCTCAGCTGCGACAACCTGCCCGACAACGGCGCCTTGCTGCGCGCCGGGGTGCTGGGCTTTGCCCGCCGCCGCGACCCCGGTCTGGCCGGCTGGATCGCCGATCATGTCGCCTTTCCGGCGACCATGGTGGACCGCATCACCCCGGCTACGACCGAACGCACCCTGGCCGATGCCGAGGCGCTGACCGGGTATCGCGACCTGGCCGCGGTCGAGACCGAGCCCTTCAGCCAATGGGTGATCGAGGACCATTTCCCGCAGGGCCGCCCGGTATGGGAGGCCGGCGGCGCGCTGTTCGTCCAGGACGTGCGCCCGCATGAGGCGATGAAGCTGCGCATGCTGAACGGCAGCCATTCCCTGATCGCCTATGCCGGGCAGATGCTGGACCTGCCCCATGTCCGCGACGCCATGGCCGATCCGTCGCTGGTGGCGCTGGTCCGCCGCCACATGCGGGCAGCAGGCGCGACCCTGCCGCAGGGCGCCGGGCTCGACCCCGAAGCCTATGCCGCGGCGCTGCTGGCACGCTTTGCCAACCCCGCCATCGCCCACCAGACCCGGCAGATCGCCATGGACGGCACCGAGAAACTGCCGCAGCGCTGGTTCGCCCCCGCGGCCGAGGCGCTGCAAGCCGGCAACGACGCCCGCCCCTTCGCCTTCGCCACCGCGACCTGGCTGGCCTGGCTGACCACGCAGCAGCAGGCCCCGGATGATCCGCGCGGCGCGGCGCTGCTGGAGCTGGCCCGCAAGGCGGGCGAGGACGACGCGGCGCTGGTGCGCTCGGTCCTGGCGCTGCCGGGTCTGACACCGCCATCGCTGGTCGGCGATGCCGGTTTCACCCAGGCGGTGCGCCGGACCGTCAGCCATATCCGCCGCGACGGCTTGCGCGCGGCCATGGCGACGGAGTTGGCATCATGACCGGCAAGCCCATCCTTTCCATCGGCGAAGCGATGGTCGAGCTGTCGCCCTCGGGCCAGGACGGGCTGTGGCGGCTGGGCATCGCCGGCGACACGCTGAACACCGCCTGGTATCTGCGCCGCCTGCTGCCGGCCGACTGGCGCGTCGCCTATTGCAGCCGCGTGGGCCTGGGCGAGTTCTCGCAGCAGATGGTCGATTTCCTGGCCGCCGAGGGGATCGACGCGACCCATGTCACCCGCGACCCGCAGCGCGAGATCGCGCTCTATGCCATCTCGCTGAAGGATGGCGAGCGCAGCTTCAGCTATTGGCGCGACACCTCGGCGGCCAGGGGGCTGGCCGACGATCCGGCCGCGCTGGCCGCGGCACTGGCGGGCGCAGGCATCGCCTATTTCTCGGGCATCACCCTGGGCATCCTGCCCCCGGCCGGCCGCGCCGCGCTGATCGCGGCGCTGAAGGGCGCCCGCGACGCAGGCACGCAGGTGGTCTTCGACCCCAACCTGCGGCCCAAGCTCTGGCCGGACATTCCGACCATGTGCCGCGAGATCGAGGCGGCGGCGGCCGTGGCCGACCTGGTGCTGCCCAGCTTCGACGACGAGCGCGGCTTTTTCGGCGATGCCGATCCGCAGGCGACGGTGGCGCGCTATCTGGCGCGCGGGGCCGGGCAGGTCGTGGTCAAGGCGGGCGGCGACGCCATCCGCTATGGCGGGCGCGAGGGCGCGGGGCTGGTCGAGGGCCTGCCGCGCGAGGTGCCGGTGGACACCACCTCGGCCGGGGACAGCTTCAATGCCGGCTACCTGGCCGCGCGGCTGGACGGCGCCGACATCCCCGCCGCCATCCGCCGGGCACATGATCTCAGCCGCGTGGTGATCCGCCATCGCGGCGCCTTGGTGCGCGAGGCCGTCGCGCGGGGCTGACCTGCGCGCGGGCCGCATCCCATCACCCGCCCGGTGCGGCGGGCGGAGGCCCCGCCCCGCGCCCCTGCGGACTCGACTCCAAGCCGAAAATCCTGTATCAATCGATTGATTGATTGACCTCTGGCAGGATCGGCATGGACGCGCACCCGACCTGCATTTCCCTGATCCAGGCCGCGATACGGCAATTCGGCCGCGGCGGGTTCGAGGCCGCATCGACGCGGACCATCGCCGCGCAGGCTGGGACCAACATCTCCTCGATCGCCTATCACTTCGGCGGCAAGGACGGGCTGCGCATCGCCTGCGCCGATGCGGTGGCCGAACGGGTGGCGCAGGTCGCCCGGCCCCTGCCCGGCTTGCAGGACCGGCCGGACCCGCGCCACGCCCGGCTGCTGCTGCGGCGGCTGGTGCGCCGGATCGTCACCTTCATGATCGTCAGCCCCGGAGCCAGCGACGCGGTGGCCTTCGTGCTGCGCGAGCTGGCCGAGCCGGACAGCCCGGTGCTGGACCGGCTCTATGCGACGCTGATCGAACCGCGCCACCGGGCGCTTTGCGCGCTCTGGTCCGCCGCCACCGGCGCGCCGGCAGAGGCCGAGGAGGTAAAGCTGGCCGTGTTTTCCCTGGTCGGCCAGGCGGTCTATTTCCGCGTCGCCGCGCCCATCGTCCAGCGCCGCATGGGCTGGCGGCATTACGGGCGGGCCGAGGCGCGGGCGATCACGCGCCGGATGCTGGCCAACCTGGACCGGATGATCGGGGACGGGGATGGCTGATTTCCTGTGTTCTCTGGGCTTTCTGGCCGCGCTGTTTTCCCATTGCGGCCCGCCGCCGCCGCTGGGCGCCGGCTATGCCGAGGGCGAATATGTCCAGATCGCCCCCCTGGCGACGGCACGGGTCGAGGCGCTGGCGGTGCAGCGCGGCGACCGGGTCGAGGCCGGGCAACCCGTGGCGACGCTGGAGAGCCGCGACGCCGCGCTGGCGCTGGCCGCGGCCGAGGCCGCCCATGCCCGCGCCGCCAGCACCCTGGCCGACCTGGAGAAAGGCGGCCGCGCCCCCGAAATCGCCGCCATCGAGGCGACGCTGGCCTCGGCCCGCGCCCATGCCGAGCATGCGGCGCGCGAGGCGGCGCGGCAGGAGCGGCTGCTGGCGCAGCGCGTCAGCGCGCCCGCGCAACTGGAAGACGCCCGCGCCGCCGCCGAGATGGCCGAGGCGGCGGTGCGCGAGGCCGAGGCGCGGCTAGCCGTCGCCCGCCTGCCCGCCCGCCCCGATGCCATCGCCGCCGCCCGCGCCGCCCTGGCCCAGGCCGAGGCCGACCGGCAGGCGATGGAATGGCAGCTCCAGCAGCGCCGGCTGACCGCCCCCACGCCCGGCACCGTGACCGACATCCTGCGGCATGAGGGCGAGATCGCCGGCCCCTCGGCGCCGGTCCTGACCTATCTGCCGGACGGCGCGGTCACGCTGCGCTTCTATGTCGCCGAGGCCGACCTGGCCGCGCTTGCCCGAGGAACCAGGCTGACGGTCGGCTGCGACGGCTGCGCGCCGGCCGGCGCCACGGTCTCCTTCATCGCCGACGAGGCCGAGTTCACCCCGCCGGTCATCTATGCCCGCGACACGCGGCAGAAGCTGGTCTATCTGGTCGAGGCCCGCCCCGAGCCCGGCAGCCCGCTGAAGCCCGGCCAGATCGTCGAGGTCTGGAAGGCGCCATGACCCAAGCCACCGCCATCGACGTGACCGGGCTGACGAAATCCTTCGGCGGCAGGCGGGTGGTCGATGAGGTCGCGCTGCAAGTGGCCGAGGGCGAGATCGCCGGCTTCCTGGGCCCGAACGGCTCGGGCAAGACCACCTGCATCCGCATGATCTGCGGCTTGCTGACGCCCGACGCGGGCAGCGGCCGCGTGCTGGGCCTGGACCTGCGCCGCCAGCAGCGCGCGATCCGGCGGCAGGTCGGCTACATGACGCAGAAATTCTCGTTCTACGAAGACCTGTCCATCCAGGAGAACCTGGCCTTCGTCGCCGGACTCTACGGCCTGCCGCGGCAGGCGGTGCGCGACACGCTTGAGGATCTGGGCCTGACCTCGCGCCGGACCCAGCTCGCCGGCAGCCTCTCGGGCGGCTGGAAGCAGCGGCTGGCGCTGGCCGCCTGCATCATGCACCAGCCGCGCCTTCTGCTGCTGGACGAGCCGACCGCCGGCGTCGATCCCAAGGCCCGGCGGCAGTTCTGGGACGAGATCCACGCCCGCGCATTGGGCGGCATGACGGTGCTGGTCTCGACCCATTACATGGACGAGGCCGAGCGTTGCCACCGCATCAACTACATCGCCTATGGCCGGCTGGTGGTCTCGGGCACCGTGGCCGAGGTGATCGCAGGCGCGCGGCTGGTGACGCTGACCGTGCAATCGGCGCAGCCGGGCGAGCTGGCCGAGCGCCTGCGCCGGGCACCGGGCGTCGGGCAGGTCGAGCCCTTCGGCACCGCGCTGCACGTGACCGGCACCGACCGCGCACAGCTCGAAGCCGCGCTGGCCGCCGAGGGCGTGACGGGCCGGCCGGCCGAGACCAGCCTCGAGGACGTGTTCATCCGGCTGATGGAGCTCTCCGAGGACAACATGCGATGAGCTTTTCCCCGACACGGCTGCGGGCGCTGCTGCGCAAGGAGTTCATCCAGATGCGCCGCGACCGCGTGACCTTCGCCATGATGCTGGGGGTGCCGATCATGCAGCTTCTGCTGTTCGGCTATGCGATCAACAGCGACCCGCGCGACATGCCCACGGCCCTGGTCGCGCCGGTGCAGGATCGGTTCGGCCGCAGCTTTGCCGCGGCGCTGGAGAACAGCGGCTACTATCGCATCACCCACCCCCTTGCCACCGCCGACCAGGCCGAGCGGCTGATGACCCGCGGCGAGGTTGCCTTTGTCGTGACCGTGCCCGCCGATTTCGGCCGGCGGATGGAACGCGGCGACCGGCCGCAGATCCTGGTCGAGGCGGACGGCTCGGACCCCTCGGCGACCAGCGGCGCCGTCGCCGCGCTTCCCGGCATCGCCGAAAGCGCCTTTCGCCGCGACCTGCCGGCCGGGCCGGCGCGGACCGCGCCCGAGATCGTCACCCATCGCCGCTACAACCCCGAGGCGGTCACGCAATACAACATCGTCCCCGGCCTTCTGGGGGTGATCCTGCAGATGACCATGGTGATGATGACCGCCATGGCCCTGACCCGCGAGATCGAGCGCGGCACCATGGAAAACCTGCTGGCCATGCCCGCCACCCCGGCCGAGATCATGATCGGCAAGATCACCCCCTTCCTGACCGTCGGCGCGGTGCAAGTCCTCGTCATCCTGGGCGCGGCCTGGGCGATCTTCGACGTGCCTTTCGCGGGTTCGCTGGGGCTGCTGCTGGCGGGGGTGATGGTCTTCGTGCTGGCGCTGGTGCTGCTGGGCTATCTGATCTCGACCGCGGCGCGCACGCAGATGCAGGCGATGCAGATCGCGATCTTCATCTTCCTGCCCTCGGTGCTGCTGTCGGGGTTCATGTTCCCGTTCCGCGGCATGCCGGGCTGGGCGCAGGCCCTGGGCGAGGTGCTGCCGGTGACGCATCTGCTGCGGCTGGTGCGCGGCATCATGCTGAAGGGCGCGGGCTGGGCCGATGTCGCGCCGCAATTCGCCGCGCTCGCGGCCATGGTGTCGGTGCTGGGCACGCTGGCCCTGCTGCGGTTCCGCCGGACGCTGGACTGACCGGCGCGCCCGTCAGGCCAGCCGCATCACCGTATCCGCCAGCCGCAGCAGCATCCGGTCGCGATACCAGGGCGCGCAAAGCTGCAAGGCCACCGGCAGCCCCGCGCGGGTCCGCCCCCAGGGCAGCGAGATCGCCGGATGGCCGGTCAGGTTCTGCGGATAGGTGAACGGATACCAGGCCCCGCGGATGGTGCCGGCGGGCTGGCCGTCGATCTCGATCTCGCCCATCGGGTCATAGCCCAGGGCCAGCGGTGGCGCGGTCAGCACCGGCGAAACCAAGAGGTCGAAGCGGGCGAAATGCGCCTGCATCATCTGGAACAGCCGCGTCCGCGCCGCCGAGGCCTCGGCCAGATCCACTGCGGAATAGCCCTGCCCCAGCCGCGCCGTCTCGACCAGCGAGGGGGCGACCAGATCCTCGCGGCCGGCAAAGGCGGGGGCGGCGCGGGCGGCCAGCCCCACCCGCAAAAGGGTCAGGAACACCGGCTCGAAACTGCGGAAATCCAGATCGGCTTCTTCGACGACGGCGCCCTCGGCCTCGATGCGGCGCAGGGCGGCCTGGGTGATCTCGGCCGTCTCGCGCTCGACCCGCGCGCCGGCGGTGGGGATCCAGCCGATGCGCAGCCCCCTGAGCCCGCGCCCGTCGTCGGGATGGAGTTGCACGGCCGCCTGGCCATAGGGGTCGCGGGGGTCGGGGCCGGCCATGGCCTGAAAGAACAGCGCCGCATCCGCCACGGTGCGCGCCATCGGCCCGGCAAAGGAATTGGCGGCGAACAGGTCGGGCAGCGCCAGATGCGGGATGACGCCCAGCGTCGGCTTCATGCCGACGATGCCGCAGCAGGCGGCCGGGATGCGGATCGAGCCGCCGCCGTCGGTGCCGATGGACAAGGGGCCCATGCCCGCCGCCACCGCCACCGCCGAGCCGGAGCTGGACGCGCCCGCCGTCACGCCGGGGTCGATCGGGTTCAGCGTCAGCCCGGTCAGCGGCGAGCTGGCGGTCTGGGCATGGCCGAATTCCGGCGTCGTAGTCTTGCCGATCATGATGCCGCCGGCGGCGCGGGCGCGGGCGACCGAGACCGCATCCTCGGCCGGCACGCTTTCTGCGAACAGGCGCGAGCCCATGGTGGTGCGCACGCCAGCCGTGGCCAGCAGATCCTTGACCGAATAGGGCACGCCATGCAGCAGCCCCAATTCGTCGCCGCGCATCACCGCCGCCTCGGCCGCCCGCGCCTCGGCCCGCGCCGCATCGGCGGCGACGGTGACGAAGGCGTTGAGGTCGCGGCGCGCCTCGATCCGCTCCAGCGCCGCCTCGGTCGCCTCGACGGGCGAGATGGCGCGGCGGCGGATGGCCTTGGCCAGGTCAACGGCGCTCAGGTCGGCGATCTCGGTCATCGCGGGCTCCTTTCAGATCATCCAATGGCCGCCATCGACCAGCAGCGTCTGGCCGGTGATGAAACGCGCCTCGTCGCTGGCCAGGAAGGCGACGGCGGCGGCCACGTCCTCGACCGCGCCGACGAAGCCGACCGGGGTCTTGTCGACGATCTGCTGGATCACCTGCGCCGGCACGCGGTCATGCGCGGCGGTGCGGATGGCGCCGGGCGCCACCGCGTTCACCGTCACGCCATGCGGCGCCAGTTCGCGGGCCAGGCCGCGGGTCAGCCCGATCACCCCCATCTTGGCGGCGGCGTAATCGGCCAACCCCGGCTCGCCGGTAAAGGCGGCAAGGCTCGACATGTTGACGATGCGCCCGGCACCGCGCTCGCGCATCGCCGGCGCCACCAGCCGGGCCATGCGCATGGCGCTGACCAGCGAGATCTCCAGCACGAAGCGCCAGACCTCCTCGCGCGAGTCGCAAAAGGGCGCGCTGCGCTCGCGGCCGCTTTGGCCCAGGTTGTTCACCAGCACGTCCACCGGGCCGAGTTCGGCCAGGAAACGGTCGTGGAAGCCGGCCAGGGCGGCGGCGTCCGTGCAATCGCCCTGGACCAGCAGCAGCCGCCCGCCCGCCTCGGCGGCGAGCGGCGCGGTGTCGAGGTCCATGACCCCGACCCGCGCGCCCTCGGCCAGCATGCGGCGGGCGATGCCGCCGCCGATGCCCGCCGCGCCGCCCGTCACCAGCACGGTCTTGTCCCTGAACCGCATGCATCCCGTCATGGCCGGCCTCAATGAAAGGTGCGGCCGCCATCGACCGCCAGGGCAACGCCGGTGACATAGGAGGACTCGCCGCTCGTCAGCCACAGGATCGCCGCGGCGATCTCGGCCGGATCGGCGATGCGGCGCAGGGCATAGCGGTCGCGCACCGCCTGCAACTGCGCCTCGGCATCGCCCGCCGGGTCGATCGAGCTGCGCAGCAGCGGCGTGTCGACGGCGCCGGGGCAGACCACGTTCACGCGGATGCCGCTGTCCGCCAGCTCCAGCGCCAGCGATTTCGAGAACATCTGCAACCCCGCCTTGGAGGCGGCATAGCCGCTGCGCAGCCGCAAAGGCACCAGACCCGCACCCGAGGACAGGTGGACGATGGTGCCGCCCCCCGCCTGCCGCAGATGCGGCACCGCAGCCCGGCACAGCTTCATCGCGCCGGTCAGGTTCACGGCGATCAGCCGGTCCCAGGCCTCGTCGGTGATCTGCTCCAGCGCCGCGACCAGATCCAGGCCCGCGCAATTGACCAGCCCGTCCAGCCCGCCCAGCGCCCCGGCCAGCCGCGTCACCGCCGCCGCAAGCGCGGCGCTGTCGGTGATGTCGGCCACCGCGGCCGGCACCTGCAACCCATCCAGCGCCGCCCCGTCGCGGTCGATCACCGCGACGCGGGCGCCCTCGGCCAGGAAGCGCGCGACAGTGGCCCGGCCGATGCCCTGCGCGCCGCCGGCGATCAGGATGCGGCGGCCGGCCAGCGCCCCGCTCATGCCGCAGCGCCCTCCAGGCGCGGGCGCATGTCGGCGACCATCTCGTCGCAGCGGCCCATCCACACGTCGCCCTTGTCCAGCGCGCGCCGGATCAGCTGCTCAAGCACCCACAGGCGCGAGGGCTGGCCGATGATCTGCGGATGCATGCCGACCATCATCATCCGCCGCTCGGCATGCAGCATGTCCAGCTCCAGCGTCCACGCCTCCAGCAGGGCCGAGGGCGCCTGCATGGTCCGGCCCGGCAGCACGATGGAATATTGGAAGAAGGGCGCGTCATCCAGCACCCAGCGGAAGGGCAGTTCGACCAGCCGGGTCCGCTGCCCCTCGACCTCGTGCAGATAGGGCGAATCGTCGTCGAAGAAGTTCGAGGAATAGTCGAAGCCGTATTCCAGCATCAGCTGCATGGAAATGTCGCTGAGTTCGGCCGCGGGCGAGCGCCAGCCGCGCGGCGCCTGCCCGGTGGCGCGCCTGATCGCCTCGAAGCCGCGCTCCATCTCCTCGCGCTCTTCCTCGTGGCTGAGGTTCAGGATCCAGCGGTGCGAATAGCTGTGATGGGCGATCTCGTGCCCGCCTTGCAGGATGCGCTCGACCAACTCGGGGCGCTGGTCCACGACCAGGCCGGGGATGAAGAAGGTGCTGCGCAGGCCGTAGCGGCGCAGCAGGTCCAGCACGCGGTCGGTGCCGACCTTCCAGCCATAGGCGCCCTGCGACATCAGGATCGGGCGCCTGGCATAGGCGGGATCGCGCGCCGTCCACATCGTCTCGGCATCGAGGTCGAAGGTCAGAAACAGCGGAAAGCCCTTGCTGGTCAGATGCATGGCTGGTCCTTTCAGACGAATTTGTGAAAGCCGGTCCAGCGCTCGGCCAGCAGCAGCACGATCACGGTGGCGACGATCAGCAGGGTCGAGATGGCGGCGACGCCCGGATTGACCCCCATCTCGACCGAGCTGAAGATCAGGATGGGCAGCGTGGTCTGCCGGGCGCTGGCCAGGAAGATCGTGACCGGCACGTTCTCCATCGAGGTGACGAAGGCGAACAGCGCCCCGGCGACCAGGCCGGGCTTGATCAGCGGCAGCGTGACCAGCCGGAAGGCGGTGAAGCCGTCCGCGCCCAGCACCCGCGCCGCCTCTTCGACCGAGACGTCGAGGCCCGAGAGGCTGGCCAGCGCCGAGCGCAGGATATAGGGCACGGTGATGACGACATGGGCGACGATCAGCACCAGGAAGCTGCCGCGCAGGCCGACCAGCGTCACATATTGCAGCATCGCCACCCCGATCACCACCGAGGGCACGATCAGCGGCGCCATCAGCAGCGCGGTGATCGCCTCGGAGCCGGGGATGGCCTTGCGAAACAGCGCATAGGCCGCCGCGACGCCCAGGACCAGCGACAGAAGCGTCGAGCTGACCGCCAGGATCAGGCTGTTGCGGATCGCCCGGATATAGACCGGATCGCTCAGCACCTCGGCGAACCATTTCAGCGTCCAGCCCTGCGGCGGGATGGTCAGGTAGGAGGTCTCGCTGAACGAGGTCAGCACGACCACCAGCACCGGCACCTGCAGGAAGGCCACGACCAGCAGCGCGACGATGGAAATGGGCAGGGTGGGTTTCATGTCGCTCATGCCATGCCCGCCCATCTTCTGGTCATGCGGCTAGAGAGCCAGATGATGACCAGCGTCGAGGCCGCCAGCGCAAAGGACAGCGCCGAGCCGCTGGGCCAGTCCAGAAGCTGCATGTATTCGTCATAGATCAGCGTCGCCATCACCTGATAGGTCGGCCCGCCCAGCATCCTTGGCGTGACCAGCGCCGAGATGGTCAGCACGAAGACCAGGATCGAGCCGCCGATGATGCCCGGCGCCGTCAGCGGCAGGGTGACGGACCAGAACACATGCGTCCGGCTGGAGCCCAGCGTCGCGGCCGCCGCCTCGACGTCGCGGGGCACGTTTTGCAACGCCGCGACCAGCATCAGCACCATGAAGGGCAGGTAGATATGGGTCAGCCCGATCAGCAGGCCGGTCATGTTGAACATCAGCTTCAGCGGCCGCTCGATCAGGCCCAGGTCGATCAGCAGGTTGTTGACCACGCCGCGATTGGTCAGCAGCACGATCCAGCCAAAGGAGCGCACCACCAGGTTCAGCATCAGCGGAAAGATCACCAGAAGCGTCAGCGGCAGCCGCCAGCGCGGATGGCCGCGCACGATCAGATAGGCGACCGGATAGCCGGTCAGCAGGCACAGCACGGTGACGCCCAGCCCCAGCGCCAGCGTGCGCAGCACCACCTCGCGGTAATAGCCGTCGGTGGCGATGCGCAGGTAGTTTTCCCAGGTGAAGCTGCCCGCGACCATGCCCTGCCCCGGCTGGTATTCCTGGAAGCTGGTCGGCAGCAGCAGCACCAGCGGCACCACGAAGGACAAAAGCAGCACCAGCAGAAGCGGCGCGATCAGCAGCCATGCACTGCGCTGGCCGGTCATGACGCGGCCCCCTGCGGCAGCACGATGATGTCGCGCGGCCGGATCGCCAGATGCACCGGCTCGCCCGGCGCGAGATTGGCGGTATCCTCGGCCGAGGGCACCTCGACCACGATCTCGGCGCCATGGGCCAGCCGCACCACCAGCTGCACCTGCGGCCCCGAGAAGGCGCGCAGCGCCACGGTGCCCGCCAGCGCGCCCGGCTCGGGCGTGCGCAGGACGCGGATCGCCTCTTGCCGCAGAAAGACCTCGGCCTCGCTGCCCTCGGGCAGGTCCAGCCGCTCGGGGCGCAGCGCCAGCCCGGCGCCAAGCGCGACGGTGCCGGCCTCGATGCGGCCTTGCAGCCGGTTCGGCTTGCCGATGAAGCTGGCGACAAAGGCGTTCGCCGGCCGGTGATAGATCTCCTCGGGCCTGTCCAACTGCTGGATCACGCCGCCATGCATGACGCCGACGCGGTCCGACAGGCTCAGCGCCTCGGCCTGGTCATGGGTGACGAACAGCGTGGTGATGCGCAGTTCCTGCTGCAACCGCTTCAGCTCGATCTGCATCTCGTCGCGCAGCTTGGCGTCGAGGTTGGACAGCGGCTCGTCGAACAGCAGGATGCTGGGCCGGGGCGCAATGGCGCGGGCCATCGAGACGCGCTGCTGCTGGCCACCGGAAAGCTGGCGCGGGAAACGCGCGCCATAGCCGCCCAGCCGGACCATCTCCAGCGCGGCATTCACCCGCTCTTCCAGCGGCTTGCCGGATTCGCCCTTGCGGCGCAGGCCGAAGGCGACGTTCTCGAAAACCGTCATATGCGGAAACAGCGCATAGGACTGGAACACCAGCCCGATGTTGCGCTTGTTGGGCGGCAGGCGCGTCACGTCGCGCTCGCCGATCATGATCTGCCCCTCGGTCGGCTCCAGCAAGCCGGCGACCATGCGCAGGATCGTGGTCTTGCCGCAGCCCGAAGGCCCGAGGAGCGAGACGAACTCGCCCTCGGCGATCTGGAACGAGGCGTTCCTGACCACTTCCGTCTTGCCATAGCGCTTGACGATGTTGCGCAGGGAAAGGTTGCTCATCTCACCTCGTCGGGGCTTTGGGTGGGTTGCGGTCGGTCCCGGCAGGAAACCCGCCGGGATCGGCTCAGCGCAGCACTTCGCGCTGCCAGCGGCGGGTCCAGTCGGGCATGACCACGGCCATCTCGGCCGGGTCCAGGAACAGCATCTGCCCGGCCTGCTCGGCACTGGGCAGGATGGTCGCCAGGTCGTCCGACAGCACCACCTTGCTGTTGACCGGGCCGATCACCTGCGCTTCCGAGAAGCATTTCTGCGCCTCGACCGACAGCACGGTGTCGATGAATTTCAGCGCCAGCTCCTGCTGCTGGGCACCCTTGGGGATCGAGATGGTCGGGCGGATGCCCACCGCGCCTTCCTGCGGATAGGCGACGGCCAGCGGCAGCCCGCCCTTGATCGCCACGCCGGCGCGGTCGGGATACCAGACCGCGATGTCGATCTCGCCCCGCTCGAACAGCGAGACCACCTGGTCGGCCTGGGTGTGCAAGAGCACCGCCGATTGCGCCAGCGGCTTGATCTTGGCCAGGCCGGGGCCTGGGTCTTGCAGCGTGCCGCCCTCCATCTGGTTCAGCGCGGCCAGGAATTGCCAGCCCGCGGTGGCCGAGACGTCGCCGATGGTGATCCGGCCTTCGTATTTCGGATCGAACAGGTCGTTCCACGAACTCGGCGGCGTGGCCACGGTGTCCTTGTTGTAGACGATGGTCGTCGCGCCCAGCATGGCGGCGACATAGGCGTCGCCCTTGCCCCAGGCGCCCTCGATGATGTCGGGTGCATTCGCCAGCGTGGCGCGGTCCAGCGGCACCAGCAGCCCTTCGTTCGCCATCTGCACCGCGAAAGCGTCGTCGGCAAAGACCACGTCCATGTCCGACTGCCCGGCGGTCGCCCTGACCGAGGCCGCGTGCTGCGCCGAACTGGCCGGCTTCAGCAGCACCGAGGCCCCGGTGGCCTGGGTAAAGGGCTGGACATAGCAGGTCTCGACGTTGTCGGCGAAAGAGCCGCCGAAGGCGCCGACGACCAGCTCCTGCGCGGATGCGGCCGCGATCGGGCCAAGCGCGGCAGCCGCCGCGACCGTCGTCGTCAATGCGAATTTTCTGAACACAAGCAAACCTCCCCGCCTGGTTGTTCTGGCCGGTCGCCGCAGGCGCTCGACAGGAACCGACTCTGCCAGTCTGGCATATGTCTTTCAGTAAAGATACCAGAAAGCCACTTGAAAGATACAATTCCAATGCCGTCGCGGATGGGGTAATGACGAAGGGCATGCGCATCATTCAGCGGCAAGGGCACAGCTTGGACGAGGAACCGATAAGATACTGGGAAAACGACCGGATCGGCCGCGGCATGCGGCAATGGCGACGCGAGGTGCCGCAGATCGACAGCAGCGGCAAGGCGGTGGTCGGCCGCGTCCTGCACCTGCAAGAGGTCATCATCGACAAGGTGAACCGCAACCTGGCGCGATTCGGCCTGAAGTTCCCGACCTATGCCATCCTGGCCACGATCCGCGTCAGCGGCCCGCCCTATCGCATGACGCCGAGCGAGCTGCTTGCCGCCATCGTCATCTCTTCGGGCGGGCTTTCCAACCTGCTGCGCAAGCTGGAAAAGGACGGGCTGGTGCAGCGCAGCGCCGACAAGCGCGACGGCCGCGGCGTCATCGTCGAGTTGACCGGCAAGGGCATCGCCCTGACCGATGAGAGCATGGCCGCCCATGCCGCGCTGGAGCGCGAGCTGATCGCCGCATTGTCGCCGCAGGACCGCGAGAACATGGCGCGGATGCTGAGCATCCTGATCGCCACCAACAGCGCGGGATAGCGGATGGACCGCACCCGCCACGCCGTCAACATCGACGAGATCGAACAGGCGGCGCGACGCTACCTGCCGGGTTTCCTGTTCGATTTCATCGCCGGCGGCGTCGATGGCGAGGCGGGGCTGGACCGCAACCGGCAGGCATTCGCCCGCCACCGGCTGGTGCCGCGCTATCTGCGCGACGTCTCGCGCCGGTCGCTGGCGACGCGCATCCTGGGCCGCGACTACGCGATGCCCCTGGGCATCTCGCCCACCGGCCCGGCGCAGCTGTTTCGCCGCGATGCCGACCGGATGCTGGCCCGCGCCGCGCGCGAGGCCGACATTCCCTTCATCCTGTCCGGCGCCGCCGGCGCCTCGCTGGAAGAGATCGCCCGCATCGCGCCGGATCACGGCTGGTTCCAGCTTTATCCGGCCCGCGACCGGGCAATCACCCGCGACCAGATCCGCCGCGCCGCCGATGCAGGCACCCCGGCGCTGGTGCTGACCGTCGATACGCCGGTGACGCCCAAGCGCGAACGCCACCTGCGCAACCGCATCTCGGTCCCCTTCCGGCCCGGCCCGGCGCTGTGGCCGCGGCTGGCGAAAGAGGTGCTGCTGCACCCCGAATGGTTCCTGCGCTTCCTGCTGGGCGGCGGGATGGAGACGATGGGCAACTGGGCGCCCTATGCCCCCAAGGGCGCCGGTGCCTCGGACGTGGCGGCCTTCTTCTTCGACCAGGCCTTCGTGCCGGGCGACAGCGGCACGCTGTGCTGGCGCGACCTGGAAACCTGCCGCGCGCTCTGGCCCGGCCCGCTGGTGGTCAAGGGCATCCTGCACCCCGAGGATGCCCGCCGCGCGGCCTCGCTTGGCGCGGATGCGATCCTGGTCTCGAACCACGGCGGCAAGGCGCTGGACGCGGCGCCCGCGGCACTGGACATGCTGCCGGCGATCCGGCGCGCGGTCGGCCCGGATTATCCGCTGTTCCTGGACAGCGGCGTCCGGCGCGGCTCGGATGTGGTCATCGCCTTGTGCCTGGGCGCGGATTTCGTCTTTGCCGGCCGGCCGACGCTTTACGGCACCGCCGCCGGGGCCGAGGCGGGCGCGCGCAAGGCGCTTGCCATCCTGCGGCAGGAAACCGACCTGGTCATGGCCGGGATCGGCTGCGTCTCGCCGGCGGAACTGGGTGCGGACTGCCTGGCAGGCGGGGCCGGCAATGAAGAGGCGACGTCCTGACCGGACGGTCCCGCCCGTGGTTGTCCGGCGGCAGCCCTTCGGACCGCAGGTCGGGCGGGTCGTGAAGACCCCGGAACGCTGGCCCGCCTGAACGCCGCCGCCCGGTCCGGTCGCCCCGCAACCGCAGCTGGAGATCGGTGTCGGGGGCACCCGGCATCGGCAAGGCCCGTCCGCCGTTGCGGCGCGGGCGGGCCCGGTGCGATCAGCCCTCGCCCATGCCCTCGGCCGGCTTGGTGGCGACCCCGCCGCGCACCTTTTGCTCGATGCGCCGGCCGGTTTCGGGGTCGATGCTTTTCCAATAGTCGAAGGCACGGCTCAGCACCGGCTCGCGCACCCCGCCCAGCAGGCTGCCGGCCACCGTCTCGACCAGGGCGGCACGCTGCGCATCGTCCATGACCTCGCGCACAAGGGTGCCCGGCTGGGTGAAATCGTCGTCGTCAGCACGCAGCGTATAGGCGCTGCGGACCATGGCGCCGTCGGCCTCCCATCCCTCGGGCACCGGGCCTGTCGCATCGGCCCAGGGGCGGCCGACGCTGTTCGGGGCATAGGTCGGGGCGCTGCCGCTGTGGTGATAGGCCATCTGCCCGTCGAACATGTAGCTGTTCACCGGCACCTTGGGCTGGTTCACCGGCAGCTGGTGGAAATTGGTGCCGATGCGGTTCCTTTGCGCGTCGTTATAGGCGAATGCGCGGCCCAGCAGCATCTTGTCGGGCGACAGGCCGATGCCCGGAACCGTATTGCCGGGCGAGAAGGCCGCCTGCTCGATCTGGGCAAAGAAGTTCTCGGGGTTGCGGTTCAGGGTCATCCGGCCAACGCGGACCAGCGGATAATCGGCATGCGGCCAGGTCTTGGTCAGGTCGAACGGGTTGATGCGATAGGTCCTGGCCTCCTCATAGGGCATGATCTGCACCGACAGGATCCAGCTGGGATGATCGCCGCGGGCGATGGCGTCGAAAAGGTCGCGGCGGTGGAAATCGGCATCCGCGCCGGCCATGGCCGCGGCCTCGGCATTGGTAAAGAAGGCCATGCCCTGTTCGGTGTGGAAGTGGTACTTGACCCAGAACCGCTCGCCCGCCGCATTCACCCACATATAGGTATGCGAGCCATAGCCGTTCATGTTGCGCCAGGTGCGGGGCAGCCCGCGCGCGCCCATCAGATAGGTGACCTGATGCGCGCTTTCGGGATTGTTGGTCCAGAAGTCCCATTGCATGTGGTTGTCGCGCAGGCCGGAATCGGCAAGCCGCTTCTGGCTGCGGATGAAATGGGGAAACTTCATCGGATCGCGCACGAAGAAGATCGGCGTGTTGTTGCCCACCAGGTCGTAGTTGCCCTCGGCGGTATAGAATTTCAGCGAGAAGCCGCGCACGTCGCGCCAGGTATCGGGGCTGCCCATCTCGCCCGCGACGGTAGAGAACCGCGCCAGCATCTCGGTCGTGGCGCCCTTCTGGAACAGCGCCGCGCGGGTATAGGCCGAGACGTCCTCGGTGGTCTCGAACAGGCCGAAGGCGCCGGCGCCCTTGGCATGAGGCTGGCGCTCGGGCACCTTCTCGCGGTTGAAATGCGCCATCTGTTCCAGGAAATGCACGTCATGCAGCAGGATGGGGCCGTCGGCGCCGATGGTCAGCGAATTGCGGTCGCTGGGCGCGGGCGCGCCGGCGCCGGTGGTGGATTGCACGGCGTTGATGTTTTCGGGTTTGCCTTGATCTGACATGGGTGCCTCCTGACAGGTCTGGGAAAAAGCCGGGTCGCGGAAGGGGCGGCACCCGAACCGGCACCGCTCGCCCGCAGCTTGCCTGCCAGCCTAGCGGGGCTTGGCGCGGAAGTCTCGCCCCATGGTGGGGGTCGGTGGCATAATCCGCCGGGCGCCTGCAGCGCGGGGTTTCCGCGCCGCGCCGGCTTCCAGCGGCCCGCCGGGCCGCCGCCGACGATCACAACGTCGTATTCCATCGACTCGCGTTCAATTCCGGACATGGCTCGGCCTCCCTGGCTGGCTGGTGGCGGTTGCGGGGCGCTCCCCCCGGAGTATTTGCGGAACAGAGAAGTTCAGAGCTTGCCGGTCAGTTCCGGCACCAGGCCGAACAGGTCGCCCACCAACCCGTAATCGGCGACCTGGAAGATCGGCGCCTCCTCGTCCTTGTTGATCGCAACGATCACCTTGCTGTCCTTCATCCCCGCCAAGTGCTGGATCGCCCCCGAGATGCCCACCGCCACGTAGAGCTCGGGCGCCACCACCTTGCCGGTCTGGCCGACCTGCCAGTCGTTCGGCGCATAGCCCGAGTCCACCGCCGCGCGGCTTGCCCCCACCGCGGCGCCGAGCTTGTCGGCAAGCGCCTCGATGATGGCAAAGCTCTCCTTCGAGCCCAGGCCGCGGCCGCCCGAGACCACCCGCTTGGCCGAGGTCAGCTCGGGGCGGTCGCTCTCGGCCACCTCGTCGGCAACCCAGGCCGACAGGCCCGGATCGGCGGCGGCGGCGGTCTCCGCCACGCTGGCCGAACCGCCGATCCCCGCCGCGTCGAAGCTCGCGGTGCGGATGGTGAAGACCTTCCTGGCGTCCTTCGAGCGCACCACCTGGATGGCGTTGCCGGCATAGATCGGGCGCTCGAACGTATCCGCATCGATCACCGCCGAGACGTCCGACAGCACCATCACGTCCAGAAGCGCCGCGACGCGCGGCATCACGTTCTTGGCATCCGTCGTCGCCGGCGCCGCGATGTGGTCGTAATCGCCGGCAAGGCCCACGATCAGCGCCGCCGTCGGCTCGGCCAGCCGGTGGCCATAGAGCGGGGCTTCCGCCACCAGAACCTTGGCGACGCCGGCGATCTTCGCCGCCTCCTCGCCCGCGGCCTTGGCCTGCGCGCCGGCGCAGAGCACCGTCACCTCGCCCAAGGACCCGACCGCGCCCACCGCCTTCGCCGTCGCGTCGCGGTTCAGCACCCCGTTCGTCACTTCCCCAAGCAGCAGAACAGCCATCAGATCACCCCCGCTTCCTTCAACTTGCCGACCAGCTCGTCCACCGAGCCGACCTTGATGCCGGCCTTGCGGCCCTCGGGCTCGCGCACCGAGACCACCTCCAGCCGCGGCGCGACGTCGACGCCGTAATCGGCTGCGGTCTTTTCCTCCAAGGGCTTCTTCTTGGCCTTCATGATGTTCGGAAGGCTCGCATAGCGCGGCTCGTTCAGCCGCAGGTCGGCGGTGACCACCGCCGGCAGCGCCACCGCGATGGCCTGCAGCCCGCCGTCGACCTCGCGGGTGACTTTCGCTTTGCCCCCGTCGATCTCGAGTTTCGAGGCGAAGGTCGCCTGCGCCCAGCCCAGCAGCGCCGCCAGCATCTGCCCGGTCGCGTTCATGTCGTTGTCGATGGCCTGCTTGCCGGCGATGACCAGCTCGGTGCCTTCCGCCTTGGCCACCGCGGCGAGGATCTTCGCCACCGCCAGGGGCTCGATGTCCTGCTGCACGTCGTCCGTAGCGGTGACGAGAATGGCCCGGTCGGCGCCCATCGCCAAGGCCGTGCGCAGCGTCTCGGCCGCCTGCTTGACGCCGATCGAGACGGCGATGACCTCGGAGGCCTGGCCCTTTTCCTTCAGCCGGATCGCCTCTTCCACCGCGATCTCGTCGAACGGGTTCATCGACATCTTCACATTCGCAAGATCGACACCAGACCCGTCGCTCTTCACGCGCGCCTTCACGTTGTAGTCGATCACCCGCTTCACGGGGACGAGGATCTTCATGGTTTTTCCCTTCCTTGTTCGCATGCCGTCGCGGATCAGTTCCGCAGCGGCTTGCCGGTCCCGAGCATGTGTTCCATCCGCGCCCGCGTCTCGGGCCGGTCGACCAGCTCGAACAGCACCTGCCGCTCGATCGCCATGTTCTCGGCATCGCTGCGGCTGCCGCCGCCGCCCAGGATGCGGGCCAGGCCCCGCAGCACATGGCGGTCGTAATCCGAACCCTCGCCGGCCAGGTCGGAAAGATCGAGCCCGTCCGGCGGCGTCACCGCCAGTCCTGCGGGCGGAGCATAGCCCTGCCGGGCCATTTCGACCGCTATCCGGTGCGCGCTGGCCAGCAGCAGGTCGCGGTTCATCACCAGCCGGTCCTGTGGCAGCAGGATGCCCGCCGCAAGCGCCTCTTCGGCCGAGCCGGATTGGGATGCCGCAAAGATCGTCGCGGCCGCACGCCGCGCCGCATCGTCGGGAGCCAAGCCGGCCTGCAATCCGCGCGCCAGCAGGCTGGTGCAGCCGCCCCAGGCCGGGATCAGGCCGACCAGCACCTCGGGCAGGCCCATATGCACCTCGGCATGGGCGACGATGCAGTCGGCGTGCAGCGCCAACTCGCAACCGCCGCCCAGCGCAAAGCCGTGGACCGCCGCGACGACCGGCGCGGGTGCATGGCGCAGGCCCAGGAACAGGCGCTGGCCGCGGTCGATGAAGGCTTCCAGTTCGTCGCGGCGCCCGCCCTCGATCAGCGAGAGGATGAAGCGCAGGTCCGCCCCGGCCGAAAAGGCGCGGGGATCGTCATTGCCGATCACCAGCCCCTGCAGTCGCGCGCCCAGCAGGGGCAGCGTCTCTTCGATCACATCCAGCACCTCGGGGTGCAGGCTGTTCATCTTGGTGTGGACCTGCAACAGGCCGATGCCGCCGCCCGCATCCAGCAGCGAAGCCGAACCGTTGCCCAGGATGGTCCTGCCCTGCGCCCGCAGCCCGGCGGCCGTCAGCGGCACATCCCGCGCCGCGCCCGCGGCGGGTGCGGCAAGGAAATGCCCGTCGCGATAAAAGCCGCCCTTCTCGGCCGCCTGCGCCAGCAGCGTGGGAACAGGCAGGCCGGCCGAATGCAGATGCGCCGCCACCCGATCCAGCCCCCACCTGTCGGCCAGCACGAAGGGGCCCTGCCGCCAAGCATAGCCCAGCTGCATGCCGGCATCGACATCCGACGGGTCGGCGGCGATTTCGGAGGCGTGATCGGCGGCATAGGCCACCACCTCGCCCAGCACGGCGCGGGCATAGCCGCCATGCCGGCCGGGATCGGCCAGCAGCGCCGCCAGGTCCTTGCCGCCGCCGGGCAGCTTGCCCGGCGCGACGGGCGCGGCGGGACGCCAGTCGCCGGTCGCAAGGTCGCTGGCCTCGAGCCCCGCCTCGGTCTTGCGAAAGAAACCGCCGCCCGACTTGCGGCCGAAGCGGCCCTGCCCGACCAGGGTGCGAAACAGCGGATCGGCCGCGATGTCATAGCGGTGGAAACGGTCCGTCGCCGGCAGTCCATCGACCAGGCTGCGCCAGACCTGCGGCACCAGGTCGATGCCGATCAGGTCGAACAACCCGAAGACGCCGGTGCGGGGGATACCCATCGCCTGGTGGACGGCATCCGCCTGTTCCATGGTCAGGCCGTGTTCGCGCGCCAGCAGCGCGGCGGCGGCCATCCAGAAGCAGCCGATGCGATTGGCCACGAAACCGGGCGTGTCGCGGCAGTCGATGACGGTCTTGCCCAGCAGTTGCCGGGCCGCCTGCCGCGCGCGCTGCAGCAGCGCCGGGTCGGTTTCCGGGGTCGAGACGATCTCGAGCAGCGGCATCAGCCGGGGCGGGTTGAAGAAATGCGTGATCAGGAAGGCGCGGCGGAAGGCGTCGGACATGCCCTCGACCAGTTGCGAATGCAGCAGGGTCGAGGTGTTCGAGGACACGATCGACCCCGGTTTGCGCAGCGCGTCGATGCGCGCGTAAAGGTCGCGCTTGATGTCCAGGCGCTCGACCACCGCCTCGACGATCCAGTCGGCCTCGGCCAGAAGCGGCAGGTCGCGGACGACATTGCCGGTGACGACGCGGCCCGGACCGGCCGGCCCCATGAAGCCCTGGATCCTGACCTGCCGGGCCAGCCCCGCCTGCGCGGGGGCATCCGGCGCGCCACCTTCGGGCCCCGGCATGTCCAGCAATATGACCTTCAGCCCGGCATTGGCGAATTGCGCGGCGATGCCGCCCCCCATCGCCCCGGCGCCGATCACCGCGACGCAGGCGATGTCGCGCGGCAACCCGGCCCAGAATGCCTGGCTGGCCATCATCTTGGTCATGTCTGTTTCCCCCTCAGTTGCCGGTGAACCGGGCCGGCCGTTTCTCGAAAAAGGCAGAAAGCGCCTCGGCGAAATCCGCGGTTGCGGCACAGGTCTTGAAGGCCTGCTTCTCGGCCTCCAGCGTCGCGGCGTAATCCCGCCCGAAACTGTCGCGCAGCAGATGCTTGAGCGCGCCCGAGGCACCGGGGGCAAGGCCGGCGAGGCGCGCGGCAAGCCTTGCACCTTCTTCTTGCAGCGCCGCGTCGGGGACGACGCGGTTCACCAGCCCCCAGTCCAGCGCCTGCCCGGCCGGCACGGCGCTGCCTTCCAAGGCGATCCAGGCGGCGCGGCGCAGCCCGACGATGCGGGGCAAGGCCCAGGTGATGCCGCAATCCGCCGGCGCGCCGACCCCCAGATAGGCAAAGCTCAGCACCGCCGATTCGGCGGCCAGCGCAAGATCGGCCGCCAGGGCCAGGGACAGGCCCGCCCCCGCGACCGGCCCGTGCAGAAGCGCGACGGTCAGCGCATCCGATCCGGCCAGCCGCGCCAGGGCGCGGTTCATCGGCGCGATGATCGCCTCGGCCTCGGCGGCGCGATCCTCGGCCCGGCGGAAGGCGGCAAGATCACCCCCCGCCATGAAGGCCCGGCCGTTGCCCGAAAGCGTCAGCACCCGCACCCCCGCGTCCAGGGCCTGGGCGACGGCGGCCTCGAAGGCGCGCGCGGTGGCCTGGTCGATGGCATTGAGCGCCTGGGGCCGGTCGAAGACGATGCGCCCCAGCGCGGCGTCGAGATGCAGTCGAAGAGGTTCGGTCATCGCAACTCCTTGCAAAAGCCCGCAATGGCGGCGGGCTGGAAAGCCCCTCCTGCCGCGCCCTGATTGCCATGGCCGGCGCGGCTGGGCAAGGTAAATATATACAATCATCTCCTATAAAAATACAATTATCGGAGCGATCCTGCAGCAACAGCAGCTTCTGCGCCGCAGCTGTATAATATTTTTCATTGATTCTATGTATTCATATGATAGTTGATACATACACAATTGCTGCCAGCCGGCCCTGCTGCATCGTCGCAGAAGGGTCGCAACAAGGGATCATCCATGAACGACATCGTCATCCTGTCCGGGGTTCGGACCGCCATCGGCGGCTTCGGCGGAGCGCTTTCGGGGCTTGCGCCGCACACCTTGGGCGTCATCGCCGCCCGCGCCGCCATCGAGCGCGCCGGCATCGAGCCCGCCCGGATCGGCACGACCGTCTTCGGCCATGTCATCAATACCGAGCCGAAGGACATGTACCTGTCCCGCCTTGCCGCCATCGGCGCGGGCGTGCCCGACACCACCCCGGCCCTGAACGTGAACCGGCTTTGCGGCTCGGGTGTGCAAGCGGTGATCTCGGCCACGCTGGCCCTGCGCCATGGCGAGGCGGATTTCGCGCTGGCCGGCGGCGCCGAATGCATGTCGCGGGCGCCCTATGCCGTGCAGGCGGCACGCTTTGGGCAAAAGATGGGCGATGCGGCGATGGTGGACATGCTGGTCGGCACGCTCAGCTGCCCCTTCGGCACCGGCCATATGGGCGTCACCGCCGAGAACGTCGCGGCCGAGCATGGCGTCTCGCGCGCCGATCAGGACGCTTTCGCGCTGGAAAGCCAGCAGCGCGCGGCACGGGCCATCGCCGCAGGCTATTTCAGGGACCAGATCGTGCCCGTCGAGCTGCAGAGCCGGCGCGGGGTGGAGCTGTTCGACCGCGACGAACACCCCAAGGAAACCTCGCTGGCCGCGCTGGAGCAGCTGAAGCCGGTGTTCCGCAAGGACGGTTCGGTCACGGCCGGCAATGCCTCGGGCATCAACGACGGCGCGGCGGCCTTGATTCTGGCCCGCGCGGATGCGGCCGAAAGGCTGGGCCTGACGCCGATCGCGCGCATCCTGGACCATGCGATCGCCGGGGTGCGGCCCGAGGTGATGGGCATCGGCCCGGTCCCGGCGGTCCGGCAATTGCTTGAGCGCACCGGGCTGAAGGCCGCGGATTTCGACGTGATCGAATCGAACGAAGCCTTTGCCGCCCAGGCGGTTGCGGTGACGCGGGCGCTGGACCTGGACCCGGCCCGCGTCAATCCCAACGGCGGCGCCATCGCCCTGGGCCATCCGGTCGGCGCGACGGGCAGCATCCTGCTGGTGAAGGCGATCAACGAACTCAAGCGCATCGGCGGGCGCCGCGGCCTGGTGACGATGTGCATCGGCGGCGGACAGGGCATCGCCCTGGCCATCGAGATGAACTGAAGGGTCCGAAACCGGACCCTGGAACTTGATGCAGGCTGCGTGGAAACGCGGCCTGCCTGGTCGTTCCATTTCACTCAACCAATTGAAATAACATCAATAATTCTTATTCGTCCTGCAAATAATCCTTGCCCGTTGAACACATTTTTGTCAGTTTCAGTATGCGCAATATGAATATTTGTATGCGTAACTGAGCAGATTCGACAAAGGACCGCCGCCCGCAATCCGGGCGTGACCGTTCCAGCGGATCGACGACACCGCCATGTCCAGGCAAGGACGGTTTGGGAGGAATGGAATGAAAATCAAGGCAAAGATCGGCTCCGTCAGCCAGATGGCCGCGGCAGTCCTGATCGGAGGGACAGGCGCGGCAGCCGCGCAGGATCTGACGGTTCTGGAGGCACGCATTGCCGCGCTGGAGAACCGGCAGGCCGAAAGCGGCCAGTTGACCCTGGCGCCCGGTGTAAAACTGACGTTTTACGGGTATACAAAACTCGACCTCATCACGGACAACAACTACGATCTGGGCGCGACCACCGGGGCCATGGCCGGGGTGACGGCCGGCAGCCCGCTGGAGGGTTCGGGCTCGAATGCCCATGCCTATGAAAGCCGGCTGGGCCTGCGCGCCAGCATCGACACCGACATCGGCGAGGTAAAGCTGACGCTCGAAGGGGACTTCTTCGGCAGCGGCGGCAATTTCCGCCTGCGCCACGCCTATGGCGAGGTCGGGCCGCTGCTGGCGGGCCAGACCTGGACCAACTGGGTGCCCGCCGAAGGTGGCCCCGCCGCGGTGCAGGACTTCAACGGCCTGGCGGGCGGCAGCTATTACCGCACGCCGCAGGTCCGCTATACCTTCCGGCCCAACGACCAGTGGCGCTTCGCCGTCGCTCTGGAAGAGGATTACGCGCCCGGCACCGCCTCGCGCGTCGCCGTGTCCGGTTTCGCGGGCTATGCCAACGGACCGCTGAAGATCGGCATGGGCGCGATCTCGCGCGGGCTGGAGACCAGCAGCTTCGGCGACGTCACCGGCTTCGGCTATGCCATCGGCGCCGATTACGAGGCCTGGCAGGGCGGCAAGCTGCATGCGCAATATATCGGCGGCAAGGGGATCTCGACCCTGCTGAACAACGCCGGCTTCTCGGGGCTGGAAGTGGGCACCGCGGGCAAATACGCCTTTGACGTCGATGCCGCGGGCGACCCGGTCAAGGCCAAGGGCGTGAAGCTGGGCGTCACCCAGAAGCTGGGCGAGAAAAGCGACCTTTCGCTGGCGCATGGCTTCCAGCGGTTCGACGATTTTGCCGGCGCCCTGGGCAGCCATACCAAGGAAATCAACTCGACCCACGTGACCTATCGCTATTTCGCGACGAAATCCGTGATGCTGGCGGCCGAGGCCGCCTATGTCGAGCGCGAGCAGTTCGACGGGGCGAGCTTCGACAATACCCGCCTGCAGGGCGTGGTGAAGTTCACCTTCTGAAACACCAAGGCCCGCCATGCCGGCGGGCCTTGTCCTTTCGCGAGGGTCCTTTCGCCTGGGCCGAGCGGGCTCAGACCGTATCCATGCTGCCCAGGATGACGCTGGTCTGCGAGGACAGCACCCCGCCATTGCCGTGGCACAGCGCAAGATCGGCCGCCGCCAGCTGGCGCTCGCCCGCCTCGCCGCGGATCTGGCGCACGGCCTCGACCAGCGTGAACAGCCCATACATGCCCGGATGCACGCAGGACAGCCCGCCGCCATTGGTGTTGACCGGCAGCGCGCCGCCTGGCGCGATGGCCCCGTCCTGCACGAAGCGGCCGCCCTCGCCCTTGGGGCAAAAGCCCAGGTCTTCGAGGAACAGGATCGTGTTGATGGTAAAGGCGTCGTAAAGCTGCACCATGTCCATGTCGGCGGGGCCGTAGCCCGCGGCGGCATAGGCGCGCTGGCCTGACAGCTTGGCGCCGGTGACGCAAAGATCCGGCATGGCGGCGATTTCCTTGTGCGTGGTCTCGGCCCCGGCGCCCAGCACCGCCACCGGCTTCTTGCGCAGGTCGCGGGCGCGGGCTCGCGAGGTCACGACCACCGCCGCCGCCCCGTCCGTGACCAGGCAGCAGTCCAGGGCCCCCAGCGGCGAAGAGACGATACGCGCGGCCAGGTATTCCTGCATGTCCAGCGGCTCGCGCCGGAATGCCTCGGGGTTCAGCTGCGCCCAGGCGCGCGCGGCCAGCGCCACCGCGCCCAATTGCTCCCTGGTGGTGCCATAATCGTGCATGTGGCGGCTGGCGGCCAGCGCATAGCCGCCGATGGGCATGCGCGCGCCATGCGGCGCCTCGTAGACCGAGCCGCGCAGGGCCGAGACCAGCCGCCCCGCCGCCGACCGCTGGTTCGAGCCATAGCAGATCAGCGCCGTGTCCATGTATCCGGCCGAGATCATGAAGCAGGCCGTCATCAGATGGTTCAGAAAGGACGAGCCGCCGGTGCGGTTGTTGTCCACGAACCGGGCCTTGACGCCCAGGTATTCCGCCACCGCCAGCCCACCCAGCAGATCCTCGGGCAGGCAGGTGAAAAGCCCGTCCACATCGGCAAGGCCGAGGCCCGCATCCTCAAGCGCCAGAAGCCCGGCCCTGGCGGTCATCTCGAGTGCGCTGTGGCCCTCGCACAGGCCGATGCCGAAGGTGGCGGCGCCGGCGATGGCGCAGGCGGCGCGCGGAAAGGCGTCATCCCTGGTCATGGTCGCTTTCCGGCACGAAGAAGACATGCGGCGGATCGCTTTCGCCGGCGATCACCGCGCGCAGGCGCTGGCCGATCCTGACCGGCGCCCCGGCCTCGATCCGCGACAGCAGGCGGAAACCCTCGTCCATCTCGACGATGGCGATGATGCGGCTGGGCGCGGGCGGCTTTTGCGGCTGCTCGGTCACGGCATGGACCCGGCCCCGGCCCGAGGATTGCGCCCATTCCAGAACCGCCCCGTCGCCGGGCGCGGCCAGGCGGGGCGGAAAGACCGCCCGCCCCTCGGCCGTGCGCTGATAGCAGAAGCGACCGTCGCGCAGGGCTTGCAAATATTCGGCCTCGGGGCCCAAAGACGCTGTGGATGATGCTGCCATGCCCGGCCCCTCAGATGATCGCTTCGTCGCGCAGCTTCTCCAACTCCTCGACGGAAAGCGAGAGGCATTGCCGCAGCACCTCGTCGCTATGCTCGCCGGCAAGCGGCGGGGCCGAGCGATAGATCACCGGCGTCTCGGACAGCCGCAGCGGGCTGCCGACCAGGCGCACGGTGCCGGTGACGGGATGCTCCATGGTCACGAACATGCCGCGCGCCTGAAGCTGGGGATCCTCTTCGATGTCGGGCATCTCGTTGATCGGCCCGCAAGAGACCTTGGCGGCCAGGATCCTCTCCATCCAATGCGCGCGCAGGTTGGTGGACAGCACGGCGTTCATCTCGGCCGTCAGCGCCACGCGGTTCTCCAGCCGGTCGCGCGAGCGCAGGAAGCGCGGATCTTCGGCCCATTCCGGGTGGCCCAATGCGCCGGCCAGCCGGGCGAACTCGCGGTCGTTGAAGGTCGCGATCAGGACGAAGCCGTCCGCGCATTCGAAGACGCCGTTCGGCACCGCGGTCGGATGTTCGTTGCCGGTGCGCGGCAGCGGCGCGCGCGCGTTCAGCCACGAGCCGATATTGTTCATCAGCAGCGCCACCTGGCTGTCGAACAGCGCGATGTCGATATGCTGACCCTGCCCGCCGTTCTGGCGATGCAGCAAGGCCGCCAGGATGGCGATGGCGGCATTGTTGCCGGCGGTGATGTCGGCGATGGGCACGCCCACGCGGGTCGGGATGCCGCCATCCGCCTCGGGCTGGCCGGTGACGGCCATCTGCCCGCCCATGGCCTGCACCAGGTAATCGTAGCCCGAGCGGTCGTTATAGGGCCCGGTCTGCCCGAAACCGGTGATCGAGCAATAGATCAGCCGCGGATTGATCTTGCGCAGATCCTCATAGCCCAGCCCATATCGCGCCAGGGTTCCGGTGCGGAAGTTCTCGATGAAAACATCCGATTCGGCGGCAAGCCGGCGCAGAAGCTCGGCCCCTTGCGGACGCGAGAAGTCCAGCCCGATCGAACGCTTGTTGCGGTTGACCATCTGGAAATAGGTCGATTGCTCGGGCGCGCCGGGCCGGCCCTCGACCCAGGGCGGGCCCAGGCTGCGCAGGTCGTCGCCATCGCCCACGCGCTCGACCTTGATGACATCGGCGCCCAGGTCGGCCAGGGTCTGCGCCGCCAACGGTCCGGCCACGACCCGCGTCAGGTCCAGCACCCGGATGCCCGAAAGAACGCCCCGGCAGTCGATCCGGCCCTGGCCGCCCGCCGCATCCGTGGCGCCTATGTCGAGTTCTTGCATGTCTGTCTGTAGGGTCATGGTTCCTCTGCCTAAGGCTGATGCCAAGCAACTCCGCTTGGTTGAATATACAATAACAATGATTCATTATACAAGAAAAGTATTGTTATTGTTTTTCTCTTGCGGGCGTGTAATATTCCGGCAGCAAGCGAAGAACGTCAGCGGAGAGCACGATGGATCTGCGGTTGAGGGGCCTGAAGGCGGCGGTGACCGGGGGAACGCGGGGAATCGGCAATGCCATCGTGCATGTCCTGGCCGAGGAAGGCTGCGCCCTTGCCACCTGCGGCCGCGCGCCCGAGCGCATCGAATCGCTGCGCCGGCAGATGGATGACGCCGGGGTCCGCTTTCATGGCGAAACCGTCCAGGGGCGCGACGGCGCGGCCGTGCGCAACTGGATGCGGAACTCGATCGAGGCCCTGGACGGGCTCGACATCTTCATCGCCTCGCTGTCCGCCGGCGGCGGCACGGACGAAGAGCGCTACTGGTACCGCAATTTCGAGATCGACCTGATGTCCGCCGTCCGCGGCGTCGAGGAGGCGCTGCCCGCCCTGCGCCGGTCGCAAAGCCCCTCGATCCTGATCCTGGCGACCATGGCCGCCTCCGAAACCTTCGTCGCGCCCATGGCCTATAACGCCATCAAGGCGGCGCTCGTCACCTGGTCCAAGCAGCTTTCCCAGCAGCTTTCCCCCGAGGGCATCCGGGTCAACTGCCTGTCGCCCGGCCCGACCATGTTCAAGGGCTCGAACTGGGAAATGATCCGCGTCGCGCGATCGCGCATCTATGACAACGCCGTCCGCCAGCAGCCCACCCGCCGCATGGGCACCGCCGAGGAGATCGCGCGCTCGGCCGTGTTCCTGGCAAGCCCGGCCGCGTCCTGGTGCAACGGATCGCATCTGCTGGTGGACGGCGGCTTTTCCAAGCGCGTCCCGTTTTGAATCTCAGGAAGGTTCCTTTCATGGCCATCGAACGCATCAAGCCGACCGATTTCACCCGTACGCCGGCCGCCCCGGCCGCGAAGCCCGATTTCGGGACGGCGATGATCCCCAAGGAACGCTATACCTCGGCCGAATACATGCGCCTGGAATGGGAGCGCATGTGGACCAAGGTCTGGCTCTTGGGCTGCCGGACGGACGACATCCCGAATCCCGGCGACTATCACGTCACCACCATCGGCAAGGAAGAGATCATCCTGGTCCGGCAAAAGGACATGTCGGTGCGCGGCTTCTACAATGTCTGCCTGCACCGCGGGAACCGCATCATGGTCGGCGAGGGCAACGCGACCAGCTTCAAGTGCCAGTATCACTTCTGGGAATACGGGCTGGACGGCGCCTTCGAGAACATCCCCGACCTCGAGACCTTCCCGCAGGGCGCGCCGCCCTGCAAGGGCCTGCGCGAGGTGAAATGCGACAGCTGGAACAGCTTCGTCTGGTTCTCGATGAACCCCGAGGCCGAGCCGCTGCTGGACTATCTTGCGCCCCTGCCCGAGCATCTGGAGCCCTATCACTTCGAGCGCATGGTCAAGGTGACGGACCTGACCGTGGAATGGGATTGCAACTGGAAGACCTCGGTCGATGCCTTCAACGAATCCTACCATGTGCAGGGCATCCACCCGGAACTGCTGTATTTCATCGAGGACAAGGACGTCCAGATCGACTGCTACGGCCGGCACAACCGCTATCTGGTGCCCTTCTCGACCATCTCGCACCGGGTCGAGGAAACCACCGAGATCCCGCATCTCATCAAGCACGCGATGAAAGAGGCGGGGATGAACCCGGCTGATTTCGACGGCCGCGTGACCGAGGTGCGCAAGGCGCTGCAGGCCTTCAAGCGCAAGCACGGCCCCGAGATGGGGCTGGATTACAGCGACCTGAACGACGACCAGCTGACGGATGATTACCACTACAACATCTTCCCGAACCTGACGCTGAACACCCATGCCGACGATCTGATGCTGTTCCGCCAGCGCCCGCATCCGACCGATCCCAACAAGATGTTCTTCGACCTGTTCATCTTCAAACTGCTGAAGAAGGACGAGCCGCGCCCGAAAAAGCCGCGCCACGAACAGTTCAGGCATGGCGAGAAATCGCTGGGCCTGGTGCTGGACCAGGACGCCTACAACCTGCCGGGGGTGCAGGCGGGGATGAACTCGGACAGTTTCGGCGGGCTATGGATCGGCGATCAGGAATTGCGCATCCGCCATTTCCATCACGTGCTGGAATCCTATGTCGGATCGTGACGCAAAACCGCCCCGCCGCTGGGAAGACCTGGCCCTGGGCGAGGAAACCCGCTCGCGCGAGATGCTGGTGGAAGAACAGCCGATGATCGCATTCGCCACCCGCTACGACCCGCAATTCTTCCACATGAACCCGGAAACCGCGGATCAGTCGCTGTTCGGCGGCGTGATCGCCAGCGGGCTTTACACCGCCTGCATGTGGCGCATCCTGGATCACGAGGTGAATGGCGACATCGCCTGGGTCTGCGGCGTCGCCTGGGACGATGTGCGCTGGTCGCGCGCGGTGCGGCCGGGCGACCGGATCGTGGCACATTCCCGCATCGAGGCGCTGCGCCCCTCGGCCTCGCGGCCCGCGGTGGGGCTGGCGACGCTGCGCCACGCGCTGACCAACCAGGACGGCGAGACGGTATTTTCCTTTGTCTCGACCGACATGGTCTATCGGCGGGGGGCTTAGGCGATGCGCCCCATGCGCCGGGTTCTGCTGGTGGTCGGCGGGCTTTACCACGATTTCGACTTCGTCCGGCTGGAACTGCTGGCGCATCTGGCCCGGCGCGAGCATCTGCGCGTCGATCTGCGCCACGATTATTCCGACCTGGCCGCGCTGGAGCGTTGCGATGCGCTGATCACCTATACCGCCGCACTTTTGCCCGATGCGGCGCAGACCGCGGCGCTGGCCGACTGGGTCGGGCGCGGCGGGCGCTGGTTCGCGCTGCACGGCACGAACTCGGCGATCCGGATCCGGCCCGACGGCAAGGTGCTGACCCCGGCGATGGAGCCGCTGCTGTTCGACCTGCTGGGCAGCCAGTTCCTGGCCCATCCCGTGCCCGGCCGCTATCGCATCCGCCCGGTCGAGGCCCATGCGCTGACCGAAGGGGTCGAGGCATTCTTCCTGGAGGACGAGCATTATCTCCAGCGCCATGCCGAGGGGAACCTGGTCCTGCTGGCCTCGGAATTCCAGGGCGAGACGGCGCTGTTTCAGACCCGCGACTGGCCCAAGGGGCAGCATCAGAGCTTTTACCTGCGCCCGCGCGGCCAGGGCGGGGTTCTGTATCTGACCCCCGGCCATGCCAGGGGGCGCTATGACATGCAGCCCCTGACCGAGACTTATCCCTTCGTCGAGCGCGGCGCCTGGATCCTGCCGGTATTCCACCAGCTGATCCGGCGCGGCATCGCCTGGCTCGACCGCGACCTGCCGGAGGCCCTGCCATGACAAAGCCCGAGATCCTCGAGTTCCGCACCTCGGACGGGCTGCGCCTGGAGGCGGAAAGCTATGGCGCGGGGCCCACCATCCTGCTGGCCCATGGCGGCGGGCAGACTCGCTATTCCTGGCGCGGCGTCGCGCAGGCGCAGGCGGAAAAGGGCTGGCGCACCGTGGCGCTGGACCTGCGCGGGCATGGCGCCAGCGACTGGGATCCGGCCGGCGACTACGGCCTGGAACGCTATGGCCGCGATATTGCCGAGGTCGCGCGGCAATTGGGCGGCGGCATCCATCACGTCGGCGCCTCGCTGGGCGGAAACGCGGCGCTGGCCGCGGTCGGCCGCTATGCGCCCGAACTGTTCCGCGCGCTGGTGCTGGTCGACGTGGTGCCGCAGGTGGACAAGGCCGGCGTGGCCGAGGTGCTGGGCTTCATGGGCAGCCACCTGGACCAGGGTTTCGCCGACCTGGACGAGGCATCGCGCGCCGTCTCGGCCTATCGCAAGCAGGCGCCGCGCCCGGCCGGCCAGGCCACGGGGCTGGCACGCTATCTGCGCAGGCGCGACGACGGCCGGCTGGTCTGGCATTGGGATCCGGCCTTCGTGCGCGGCCGGCGCCACGGGCGGCTGACGCCGGATCTGGCGCAGCGGCTGGACCGCGACCTGCGCAACATCACCTGCCCGGTCCTGCTGCTGCGCGGGCTGGACAGCAACCTGGTCACGGACGAGGCCGAGGCCGCCTTTCGCCGCAGCGCGCCTCGGGCGCTGGTCTGGCATGTCGAGGATGCCGGGCACATGGTCGTCGGCGACAACAACTCGCAATTCGCGGGCGATCTGGACCGTTTCCTGAATCTGGTCCGCAATCGCGAAACAGCCATCGCAAATCAGGGGAGAGCGAATGCCTAGACTCGAGGGAAAGCGCGCCGTCATCATCGGCGCCGCCGGCAAGGGCAATCTGGGCCAGGTGCTGGCCCGCCGCTTTGCCGCCGAGGGCGCGCAAGTCACCGTCGCCGGCCGCCATCAGGACGTGCTGGCGGAACTGGCGGCCGAGATCGGCGGCCATGCCGTCACCGCCGACATCACCCGGACCGAGGATAACGAGGCCCTGGCCGAGGCGGCCCTGGCGCGGATGGGCGGCATCGACATCGCCGTGAACTGCACCGGCTGGGGGCTCTTGGTGCCGTTCCTCGACACCACCCGCGACGAGCTTGAGCGAATGACGCGGCTGCAATTCATCGGCCCGTTCGAGTTCTTCCAGTCCATGCTGCGGCGCATGGCCGACGGCGGGTCGATCGTGCAGGTGTCGTCGGCCACGGCGCGGATCATGATGGACGACCACGCCGCCTATATGGGCACCAAGGCCGGCATGGACCACGTCATCCGCTGCATCGCCAACGAGTTCGGCACGCGCGGCATCCGGGCCAATTCGGTCTCGCCGGGCTTTACCGCCTCGCCCATGACCGGGCGCGCGGCAAGGAATGATGCGGTGGTCGGTGCATTCGCGCGGGAATACCCGCTGGGCCGCGTGGGCACGCTGGAGGACACGGCCGAGGCGATCACCTGGCTTTGCACCGATGCCTGTTTCCTGACCGGCGAGAACCTTCAGGTCAATGGCGGGCTGACGCTGCGGCGAAACCCCACCAATGCCGAGATCGCCGAGGCCGTGCGGGCCGCGAAAGCCGCCCGCGCCGCGGCGCAATAGTTCCCTCCGCCGGCGGGGCGCACATCGCGCCCGACGGCACTTCAAGGCCCCGGTCCAGCGGATCGGGGCCTTTTTTAATGCACGGGAACAGGGCGGCATCAGCCGGCGGCGCAGACCGCCCGGCGCTTGGCCATCATCTGCTTGATGTCGAAATATTCCTCGGCCGCGAATTCGCGCGACAGCCGGAACTTCTGGATCTTGGTGGTGGACATCGGCCATTCGGTGACGAAGCGCACATAGCGCGGCACCTTGTAGCTGGCGATGCGGCCCAGGCAGTAATCCACCACCTCCGCCGCCGTCAGCCGCGCGCCCGGCCGCAGCTCGACATAGGCCGCCGCCACCTCGAACAGATGGCCGTCGGGCACGGCGATGACCTGCGCCAGCTCGATGTCCGGGTGGGTGCAGAGATAGCTTTCGATCTCCAGCGCCGCGACATTCTCGCCGCCGATCTTCAGCATGTCCTTGAGCCGGCCGTCATAGGTGACGATCCCCCCGGCATCGACATAGCCAAGATCGCCGGTGCAAAGCCAGCCGTCCGCGCGCAGCACCTGCGCCGTCGCCGCCTCGTCCTTGAGATAGCCGCTGAACCGGCAAAAGCCGCGCAGCCGCAATTCGCCGCGGGTGTCGGGCGGCAGGCGCCGGTCGGTCTCGGGGTCGAAGGCGGCGATCTCGAGCCCGTCGAAGGCCTTGCCGGAATGGGTGAAGGGATCGTCCGCCGGATCCCAGGGATCGGACCAGACCGGAACGCCGCTGCCCTCGGTCAGCCCGTAGGCATTGACGAAACGCACCCCCGGCAGGCTTTCGCTGTAGCGCCGCAGCAGGTCCGCCGGCCCCACGCAATGCAGCAGCCGGACCGAGGACAGGTCGGCCTCGGCAAAACCCGGATCGTTCAGGATGCCGCCGACGATGGTCGGGAAGGACACATAGGCGAATGTCGCCCGCTCGTCCTGCATCTGGCGCAGCGCCTCCTGCGGCTTGAAATGGCCGGTACAGATCTGCATCGCACCCGCGGCCCGGCAGGCCGCCATCGGCAGCATCGAGGACATGTGGAAGAACGGCATCGGGTTGTAGACCACGTCCTCGGGGCCCAGCCGGAAGCGCCGGGCAAAGGA
This sequence comes from Paracoccus sp. P2, assembly GCF_046335115.1. Lineage (NCBI taxonomy): Bacteria > Pseudomonadati > Pseudomonadota > Alphaproteobacteria > Rhodobacterales > Paracoccaceae > Paracoccus > Paracoccus sp. P2. Next base: position 165,815 of record NZ_JBGOSN010000002.1, read on the forward strand.
CATGCCGATCTGCGACAGGTTGCGGTGGCTGAGGATGCAGGCCTTGGGATGCGCCGTCGTGCCCGAGGAATAGATGATCAGCGCATCGCTTTGCGACGGGATCTCGTCGCGCAGCCGCCGGGCCTGGTCCAGATGCGTGGGCGTCGCGGCCGCCAGGAAGGCGGCCTCGTCGGGCCAGACCGTCTCGTCGGGGTCGCCAAAGTTGAACAGGCGGCGCAGATGCGGCGCGGCGGCCAGCGACAGCGGCGCCTTGCCGTCCCAGCCCTGCAATTCGGGATAGATCCGCACCAGCATGGCGCGGAAATCCATGAAGGACTTGGCCTGGCCGCCGATGAACAGGAAACCGGCCTCGGCATGGTCCAGCGCATAGACCAGGTCCGCCTCCTTGAAGCGGGCGTTCAGCGTGATGGCGCAAGCCCCGATCATGCCCGCCGCGTAAAGCAGCTTGACATATTCCACCGAGTTCGGACCCAGGATGCCGATGCGCGTGCCCGGCCCCGCCCCCTGCGCCAGAAGCGCCGCGGCATAGCGTTCGGCCTCGGCCAGCATCTGCGCATAGCTCAGCCGCTCGCCGTCCAGCAGCAGCAGCGGCCGGTCGGGCCAGCGGCTTGCGGATTGCGCCAGCACCCGCGCATTGGTGTGCTGCCCCGCGGCCTCGACTTCGGCCGGGGGCGCCAGGGTGGTTTCGCTTTGCGACATGGTCTTTCCTTAAACTTGGGCCGGCGCGCCCGCCGCCCATTCGCGCGCGGCAGGGCTCAGCAGCCAGTCGAGGGCGTTTCTCAGCAGCTTGCGGAATGCCGGATGGGCGAAGGTCGCACCGTCGTTGCCGCATTGCAGCGTGACCGTGGGCGACCGGCCGGAAACCTTGGCCCAGCCGATCAGGTCGGTGCCCCGCGGCGGCGTCCAGCCGTCCGAAGTCCACATCCGCGCCGCAAGCGCATTCCTGGCAGAGTGGAACCGCGCCGGGTCGAAATCGGCCCGGGCGCGCAAAAGCGGCACCACCTCTTCCAGCATCTCGAAAAGGTAAAGCTCGTCGGTCAGTTCGAAACCATCCTCGAGCCCCCGGGTCACGGGATGCGCGCCCACCGGCTCGGCCCGGTAGGTGACGGGGAACAGGTAGCCGGAATCGGGATATGCCCGGCCCTTGTAGCACCCCGGCTGATAAAAGAACCGCGCGCCGATGGCCTCGGCATATTCGTCCCAAAGCGGCCAGCCCGCGATGGCATGGTGCAGAAACAGCAAGGGCTTGCCGCTGGTCAGCAGGGCGCGGAACCCGGCCTTGAAGCCCTCGTCCGGCTCGATCAGGTCGGGCGGGTTCGGGGTGCGGAACTGGATGCCCGGCACGTCGTAGAACAGGATCAGGTCATGGTCCTGCCCGCCGCCGCAGGCGATCAGCTGCGCGGCGGCGGGCTGTTCCACATGCGTCCAGCTGATGCCGTTGAGCGAATCGAAAAGCGCGCAAAAGGCCGTGCGATCATAGGGATGCCCCTTGGTCACGACCAAAAGCCTCACCTTGGCATCGTAACGGATCAGCATGGGCGGGGCCGTCAGAACTGGACGCGCTTGGTGAAGCCGCCGTCCACGACCAGGTTGACGCCATTGATCCAGCTTGCCGCGTCCGAGGCCAGAAAGGCGATGGCGCGGGCCACCTCATCGGCCTCGCCCATGCGGCCGTCGGGCTGCTGCGCCAGGATCGAACGGAAGAACGCCTCGTCCTGCTGGCGCACCTGGTCCCAGGAGCCGCCCTCGATCATGATCGGGCCGGGCGAGACCGTGTTCACCCGCAGCCCGCGCTTGGCATGGGCCTGCGACAGCTGCTTGCCATAGGTGATCAGCGCGGCCTTGAGCGCGTTATAGGCCATCGGGCCGATGAAGGTCTCGACCGCGGCCGTGGTCGAGATGAAGACGACATTGCCCGAGCCCTGCGCCTTGAAGGTCGGGAACAGCGCATCAAAGCCGCGCACGCAGCCCATCAGGTCGATCTCGAAGGCCTTGTACCAGCTTTTCTCGCCATCCATGCCGCCGCCGGCCGAAACGCCGGGCACGAAGATGTCGACGCCGCCCAGTTCCTCGGCGGCCTGTTGCAGCCAGGTCTTGTAGCCCTCGGCATCCTTGACGTTGGCGGTTCCCCCGATGATCCGCGTGCCGTAGGGCTTCAGTGCCTCGACGGTGGCATCGACCTCGTCCTGCTTGCGGGCGCAAAAGGCGACATCGGCGCCTTCCTGAGCCAGGATTTCCACCAGGCTGCGGCAGATGCCACGGGTCGCTCCCGTCACGATGGCGCGCTTGCCCTTCAGTCCCAGATCCATGCTTTCCTCCTTGGTTTCGCGCGCGCCACGGGCATACGCGCCAATGGGGCAGGCCGGCGCGATTCCGGCCGGTCGCCGCAGATGAAGCCAAAACTGCACCGGATCGGGCGGAATTGCAATATACAATTATGGCATTCTTTGTATAACAAATCCCAGAATCGCCTGAAACAGAGGAAGCCATGCAGGATTATGATGTCATCGTCGTGGGTGCCGGGCCGGGCGGCTATGTCGCGGCGATCCGCGCAGCGCAGCTGGGCCTGAAAACCGCCATCGTGGAGCGCGAGCATCTGGGCGGCATCTGCTCGAACTGGGGCTGCATCCCGACCAAGGCGCTGCTGAAATCGGCCGAGGCGCTGGAAACCGCCCGCCGCGCCGCCGATTACGGCGTCCGGGTCACGGGCGAGGTCGCGGCCGATCTGGCGGCGATGGTCGAACGCTCGCGCGGGGTCGCGGGCCGCATGGCCGGTGGCGTCGCCATGCTGATGCGCAAGAACCGCATCGACGTGATCTGGGGCAAGGCGCGGCTGGACGGTCCGGGCGCCGTGACGGTCGAGGCGGCCGCGCCCCATCCCCGCAACGCCGGAGCCCAGCCGCCCAAGGGCGCGCTGGGGGCCGGCCGCTATGCCGCGCGGCATGTCATCCTGGCCACCGGGGCGCGCCCGCGCGTCCTGCCGGGGCTGGAGCCCGACGGCCGGCGCGTCTGGACCTATTTCGAGGCTCTGGCCGCGACCGACCTGCCCGGCCATCTGCTGGTGGTCGGCTCGGGCGCCATCGGCATCGAGTTCGCGTCTTTCTTCGCCGCGCTTGGCGCGCCGGTGACGGTGGTCGAGGCGGCGCCGCGCATCCTGCCGGCCGAAGATGCCGAGATCGCGGATTTCGCCCGCCAGCAATTCGCCCGGCGCGGCATCGCCTTTCATACCGGCTGCACGGTGACGCAGCTTGACCGGGGCCCGGCCGGCGTAACCGCCACGCTGCGGGGCGGCAAGGGCGAGACGCGCAGCATCGAGGCCAGCCATGTCCTGGTCGCCGCGGGCGTCGAGCCCAACAGCGAGGATCTGGGTCTGGCCGAGGCCGGCGTGGCGCTGGAGCGCGGCTTCGTGCGCACCGACGCCCTGGGCCGCAGCAATGTTGCGGGCATCCATGCCATCGGCGATCTGGCCGGCGGGCCGATGCTGGCGCACAAGGCCGAGCATGAGGCGGTGATCTGCGTCGCGGCCATCGCCGGCCAGAACCCCCATGCGCTGAACCGCGACCGCATTCCCGGCTGCACCTATTGCGATCCGCAGATCGCCTCGGTCGGGTTGACCGAGGAACGGGCGCGGGCCGAGGGGCGCGACGTCGCGATCGGCAAGTTCCCGTTCCTCGCCAATGGCAAGGCCATTGCGCTTGGCGCCGACCAAGGGCTGGTCAAGGTCATCCACGACCGCAGGACCGGCGAGCTTCTGGGCGCGCATATGGTCGGGGCCGAAGTGACCGAGATGATCCAGGGCTTCGTCCTGGCCATGGAGCTGGAAGGCACGGATCGCGAACTGGCCGAGGCGGTCTTTCCGCACCCGACCCTTTCCGAGACGATGAAAGAGGCGGTTCTCGCCGCCATGGGCCGGGCGATCAACATCTGACGGCCGACAGCCGGGGCCCGGATCGTCCCGGCCCCGGCGGTTTCGTCAGGCGCCGCCGGGCACCTCGCGCCCTGCCTGCCGGGTGATGTCGCGCGCGGCGATCCAGCCGAAGGTGACGGCCGGGCCGATGGTCGCACCCGCTCCGGGATAAGAGCCGCCGAACACGTTCGACTGGTCGTTGCCCGCCGCGTAAAGCCCGGCGATGGGCCGGCCGCCCCGCCCGATCACCCGCGAATGTTCGTCGGTCTTCAGGCCCTTGTAGGTGCCGATCTCGCCCGGATAGATGCGCACCGCGTAATAGGGGCCCTTGTCCAGCGGCCCCAGCGCCGGGTTGGGGCCGTGGTTCTCGTCGCCCTGATAACGGTCATAGGCGGATTCGCCCCGGTGGAACTCGGGGTCGCGCCCCTCGGCGGCATGGCGCGAGAAATCGCGGATCGTGTGGGCCAGCGCCTCGGGGTCGATGCCCAGCTTGCGCGCCAGCGCCTCGGGCGTGGCGGCGCGCGTCAGGTAGCCGTTGCGCAGGTAACGCCCCTTGGGAATCGGGAAGGGCCGGACGAAGCCCATGCCCCAGCGGCGGATCGCCCGGTCGTCGCCGATCAGGAAGGCGCGGTCGGCGCCGCGGCTTTCGAAGGCGTCCAGCATGGCGGGCACCAGGTCGTGATAGGGCGCGCTTTCATTGGCAAAGCGCCGGCCGTCCGGCAGCACCATGATGAAGCCCGGCTTGTTGCGGTCGGTCAGGTGCGGCCAGACGCCGTTCTGGTCCACCGCCCCCGGCAGGCGCGAGGTCGGCAGCCAAGCGGCGGGCTGCAGCAGCTCGGCATTGAACTGCGCGCCGACCTCCTCGGCCATGCGGATGCCGTCGCCGACATTGGTGACGGGCGCGGGCGTCACCGGCTCCATGGTCCGGGCATGGCCGGGATATTGCCGGGCGCGGCGGTCCTTGTCGCGCGGAAAGCCCCCCGCCCCCAGCACGACGGCATGGCGCGCCAGCACCCGCACCGGCTTGCCGTCGCGCAGGATCTCGGCGCCGACGACGCGGTCGCCCTCGCGGATCAGCCGCTCTGCCGGGGCGTTCAGCCAGAACGGCACGCCCAGGTCATGCGCCGTCCGCGCCAGCCGCGCGATCAGCGCCCGGCCGCGCACGATGCGCTGCGACGATCCCTTGAGCGCCAGGTCCATGAAATGCCGCGCCATGCGGCGGATCACATAGGCCATCGCCTTGGGCGAGCGGCCCGCCGCCAGGAACTGCTTCATCTCCAGCGTCGAGCCGATGGCCAGCCCCAGGAACAGCGTCTGCGGCAGCTCGCCCTTGAGCGTCTTCATCAGCTCGCCCATCTTGGCCGCGTCGTAATCCATCGTCCCGACCGAGCGGATGCGCGAGCCGCCCTGGGCCTCGGGGTGATAGTCGGGAAACTCCATCGGATAGAATTTCACCTCGGTATGGTCTTCCAGATACTCGACCATGCGCGGGGCATGTTCCAGATAGGCCTCGATCCGGGCCTCGTCATAGCAATTGCCGGTTTCGTGGCGCAGATAGGTCCGCACCAGGTCGCCGTCGTCCTCGACCCCCAGCCGGGCGCCCAGCGCCTTGGCATGGCGGCTGCCCGGCACCCACAGCACGCCGCCCGAGGTCGCGGTGGTGCCGCCGAACTGCCCGGCCTTTTCGGTGACAAGCACCTTGAGCCCGGCCTTGGCGCAGGTCACGGCCGAGGTCAGCGCCCCCGCCCCCGAGCCGATGACCAGAACGTCGCAGGTTTCTGTCTGGGTCATCCTTGCCTCCTTCATGGATTGTCCGCCCGCTGCACGCGCCTCGCGCAGCGGCCAAGGGAAAGAAAACCGGCGGGTTCAGATCTGCGCGAAGGCGTCGCGGCAGACGATCACGCGGCCCTCGGAATCGAGATAGCCCATGTCCCCGGTCTTGAAGAAACCGCTGCGGTCCAGCACCTTGCGGCTGGCGCGCAGGTCGTCGTGATAGCGCAGCATCAGCGGCGCGCCGCGAATCCAGATCTCGCCGATCTCGTAAAGCAGCATGTCCATCGAGGTGCGGGGATCGACGATCATCACCTCGACGCCGCGCAGCGGCCGGCCGGCGGTGGCATGCGCGGTATGCGGCGGGTCGCGCGGGTCCGAGCAGATGGCGATACCCGCCAGCTCGGCGCGGACATAGCTGTTGAAGATGTGGCTGTGCGGCAGGGCGCGCTGCCAGCCGCGAACCAGCCTCGCATCGCCGCTAAGCAGGACCATGCCCGGCTGCATCTCGGGCGCGGGCGGGCTTTCGGCGAGGGGCGGCGGCAGATCGGCCAGGATCAGATGGCTTGCCGGCGCCGAAAAGGCCGGCAGGTCGCACAGCGCCGCCCCCGAAAGCAGCGCCGCCAGTTCAGCCGTCAGCCGGGCGGCATGGTTCAGCGGCAGAGGCACCGCCAGCCGCGACCCCGGCCCCATCCCATAGCGCGCGGCCAGGCCCCGCGCGGCGCAAAGCAGCGCCCGGTGGCTCAGCACCACGCCGCGCGCGGTGTCCTGCCGGCCCTCGCCGTAAAGCACGACGGCGGGATGGTCGGGCAGAACCCGCCCGGCGCGTTCGGTCAATTGCCCAAGGTCGGGCGCATCGCCCTGGGCCAGCAGCTCCTCGCAGCCCAGATGGCGCACCGCCGCAAGGTTCGTGCCGCAGCCCGCGCCCTGCGGGCGATGCACCAGCAGGCGCAGGCCCGAGCCCTGGAGCGCCATGGTCAGCCGGGCTTGCGGCAGGCTGGGCTCCAGCGGCACCACCACGCCGCCCAGCCACCAGATCGCCGCGCAAAGCGCCGTCCGCTCGGCCGAGGGCGGCATCGAGACGCCGACCCGCTGGCCGCGGCGAAGCTCGGTCGCAAGCAGACCGGCAGCAAGGCGCAGGATGCGGTCGCGCATCGCCGCATGGCTGGTCTCGGCCCCTGCCGCGACATGCGCGGGCAGGTCGCCCCAGGATGCACCCGCCAGGGCACCGCCGATCGCCGGCTCGCCCAGCCGAAAGCCCGTGCCTATCGCCCTGTCCACGCCCATGCCCCGCCTGCCGTCATACCACGTTGAAATGCTCGGGCACGCCGGCGGGCCAGACAGTGCCCCACATCTGCATGCCGCCGTCGATGGTCAGCACCTCGCCGGTGATGAAATTGCCTGCATCCGAGGACAGGTAGGCCACGCCCTCGGCAATGTCCCAGCCGTTGCCCATGCGCCGCTGCGGGTTGACGTTGCGAAAGCGCGCGGTGGCATGTTCTGGATATTTCGACAGCCCTTCCGAGGCGATGGCGCCCGGCGCGATGCAGTTCACCCGGATGTTCAGCGGTGCCCATTCCGTCGCCACCGTCCGGCTGAGATAGATCACCCCCGCCCGCGCCGCGCAGGTATGCGCGGCCTGCGGCATGCCGCGCCCGACATGGGCCACGATCGAGATGACGTTGCCGGCCTCGTCCCGGTCGCGCCAGCGTTGGGCGGCGCCCTGCATCATCCACCACGTCCCGTTCAGGTTCAGGTCGATGACCGAGTTCCAGCCCTTGCGCGAAAACTCGATGGCGTCCTGCGGGAACTGGCCGCCGGCATTGTTCACCAGCGTATCGAGCCCGCCCCATTCGCCGAAGACCCGGTCCAGCAGCGCATCGACCTGCTCGGGATCGCGAATCGACATCGAAAAGTAATCGACATGCCGGCCGGTCAGGCGCTTGACCGCCTCTTGCGCATCGGCCAGCACCTCTTCGCGCCGGCCGGCGATCATGACCCTGGCGCCCAGCCGCGCCAGCAGGAAGGTCATCGCCCGGCCCATGCCGGTGCCGCCGCCGGTGATCAGGAAGCGCTTGCCCGCGAAAAGATCGGGGGCATAGATCGTCGGGCGGCTTGCCAGTACCTCATCGGTCAGGAACCATTGAAATCCGTGCGGGCCTGCCGCCGAGGGCTGTGCCATTTCGTTCATATCCGTGTCCCATTGGCGAAATTTGCGTCCCGGCCCTGGTTGAAGGCCGCGATCCCCTCGCGGCTGTCGGCCGAGTTCATCAGCGCGGGGCCGTGCCGGTGACCCCAGTCGATCGCGGCTTGCAGCTTCTCGTCCCGCGCCACCTCGTAAAGCTGCTTGGCAAGGCGCAGGCAGTGCCAGGAATTGGCCAACACCTCCTCGGCCAGGGCGACGGCCTCGTCCAGCACCCGCTCGCCCGGCACGACGCGATTGACCAGCCCCAGCGCGGCGAATGCCTGCGCCGGATAATGGGCACCCGAAAAGATCACCTCGAAAGCCTTCTGCCGCGGCAGGATCTGCGCCAGCCGCTGCACGCCGCCGGCAAAGGCGACCATGCCGCGGCGGATCTCGGGCAGGCCGAAGACCGCGTGATCGGCGGCGACCACCAGGTCGCAGGCCAGCGCCGCCTCGCATCCGCCGGCGACGGCCGCGCCGTTGACGGCCGCGATCAGCGGCTTGGGGCAGCGCCGCTCGGTCACGCCCAGGAAGCCCGCGCCCGGAACCAGCCCGGTGCCCGAGCCGACCTGACCGGCCTCCTTCAGGTCCATGCCGGCGCAGAAGGCGCGCTCGCCGGTGCCGGTCAGCACGATGGCGCCGACGCTGTCATCGGCCTCGGCATGGCACAAAGCCTCGTGGACGCCGTAAGAGGTGGCGCGATCAGCCGCGTTGCGCAATTCGGGCCGGTCGATGCGGATGATCGCCACCGCGCCGCGCCGATCATAGCGAACGGTCGGAGGAAGGACGGGCAGGTCCGGCATGGCTCAGGCCTGCTCGGTTTCCGCAGCCGCCTCGGCCGGTTTCCAGTTCTCGTCCCAATAGGGCTGCAACAGCGGCTTGACGCGCAGCGCCTCGGGCACGCGATCGGCTCCGATGCGGCGATCGAGTTCCTCGTGCCAGTGATAGATCCGGCGTTCCTGATAGTTCAGCGGGAAATCCCGCAGCCCGCTGGACATGGCGGCGATCTGGATCTTGTCGGCGAATTGCAGGTCTTCTTCCAGGATCGCGGCGAAGTTGCGGATGCGCATGTCCCAGACCTCGGGACGCGGCCCCTCGCCCCAATGCGGCGCGAACCAGTAGACGTCGATCGACATGGTGTCGATGGTTTCCGGCCAGAAGGCCAGGACCGGGATCCCCCAGGGCGAAACCGGCGTGACCAGGTTGGGATAGGCCATCAGCGACAGGTTGGTGTCGCCGAACCAGGGATCGACGCCCTCGATCTCGGGCAGGCCGCGCACGCCGGGGTCTTTCCAGCCCTCGCGCTTGAAGGGCGTGACCATGCGGGAATGGCCGTGTTCGTAAAGCGTGATGGCCGAGCCGCGGTGGTCCAGGAACCGGTCCACGGTGTTCTGGTGGATCGACTTCAGGTGATAGACCTCGAGGAAGGCGTCGATCAGGATCTTGACGTTGCATTTCACCTGGATCGTCGACTTGTCGATCAGCGCCAGCGTGTCGGGCTTCATCTCGTCCAGCGCCTGCGCCACCGGGCCAAGATAGTCCCGAAGCGGCATCGCGTCGGCATCGAGGTTCACGAAATACAGGTTGCCGATATTCTCGCAGCGCACCTCGACCAGCGAGCGACAGCTGAGATCCAGCCCGACGAAATCCCGCCGGTCGCGCAGGTTGATCAGCTCGCCGCGCGTGTTGTAGGTCCAGCCGTGATACTTGCAGGACACGCCGCGCGACTTGCCCGAAGGTTCGGTGACGACCGGCGCGCCGCGATGGCGGCAGGTATTGTAAAAGCAGCGGACCTTCTGGTCCTCGCCGCGGATGAAGAACAGCGGCTCGCCCAGGCGCGACCACTGGATATAGGAGCCGACCTCGGGCAATTCGTCGGCATGGACGGCATAGAGCCAGGTCTTGCGCCAAAGATGCTCCATCTCCAGCGCGAAGAAGGCGGGATCGGTATAGCGCAGGCCCGGCAGGTCGGGAAATTGCGGGAAGCCTTCGGGCGGCCCCCCGCGCGCGCTTTCGTAAGCCTGCTGATCCAGGATACGCTGCTTTTCTTGCGGATTCATCGCCATTCCTCCCCAGAAGACGCTGATGCGATCAGGCCACGGGCGGAACAGCATCCGACCCGGCCGATTAATTTGTATTTTTATAGATCATTACTGCATACGCAAGAACAAAATTTGTGGATTGGAAATCGGCAGGAAGATCAGCTGGCCCGGACGCGCTCCTCGTTCATGGCGATGTAATCGGCCAGGATATCGCCCTGGACCTTGGTATGCTTGCGGAATTGTTCGGCCGCCCGCTCGACGTCCTGGGCCAGGATCGCCTCCAGAATCGCGCGGTGATCCTCCAGATTCGACTGCGACTGGCCCGGATAACCCAGCTGGAAGCGGCGATAGGGCACCAGCTTGCTGCCGAGCTTGTTGGTCATGTCGATCAGTTCCTTGTTATGCGTGCCGTCGATCACCAGCAGGTGGAACTTGCGGCTGAGCGCATAATAGCTGTCCTGGTCGCCGGCGGCGAAGGCGCGTTCGGACTGTTCATGCACCTCCTTCAGCGCCGCGCGCTCTTCCGGGGTCATCCGCCGGGCCGAGTATTTGGCGCAGATCGATTCCAGTTCGGACATCACCTCGAACTGCCGGATCAGGTCGGTGACATCGGTCATGGTGACGACCGCACCCTGGCGCGGACGCTTTTCCACGATGCCGGACTCGATCAGTTGCAGGATCGCCTCACGCACGGGGGTACGCGAGACCTCGAAGCGGCGCGCAAGCTCCTCCTCGTCCAGCGAGCTTCCCGGCGCGATGGCGCCCGAGAAGATGTCCTGTTCGAGCGCGAGTCGAACCTTCTCCGAATGCGTCATTCCGGCAGATCGTGCCATTTTTCTTCTCCTTCTCTGCCCATGAGCTTGACCCGGTCGAAACAGGCTTCCCATATACGCCAGGTGGCAGCAGATTGTATGCTTACACTTCAGCACCAGCGTATTCCAAGCCCGAGTCGCTCTGCAATACTGTTGCCGCATGGCAGGTACCGGCATCGGCTGGAAGCAGCCCTGTTTTGCACTCCGTCGGCCCGCGGCGAGGAAAATCTCGTGCCGGTGATAATTGTATATTGAAATGCGGAGAAAAATACACAACACTGTCGCCACGGAGGGGACGATCAATGCCGGACAGCTTCGATCCCGTGGGAAACAAGACCCGCTCGCGCCTGGGCGCCATCGTCCAGATGGGCTATGTCGTGCCCGATCTGGAGCGCGCGCTGGTGCATTGGACGCAGACGCTGGGCGTTGGCCCGTTCTTTGTCACCCCGCGAATCGACTATGCCGCGCTGCATTATCGCGGCCGGTCGATCCAGGTCGAGAACGCGGTGGCGCTGGCTTCCTGGGGCGGCATGCAGATCGAGATCATCCAGCAGACCGGCGGCGACGATTCGATGTTCACCGATTTCATCGCACGGCGGGGCGGCGGCCTGCATCACCTCTGCCTGCTTTCCGGGGATCTGGACGCCGATCTTGCCGCCTGGCAGGCCAGGGGCGTCGGGGTGCTGATGGGCGGGCGCACCGCGGCCGGCATTCCCTTTGCCTATCTGGACAGCGACCCGCTGGACCAGGGCCGGGTGATCGAGATCGTGCAGCCCACGGCCGGGCTGAAGAAATTCTTCGCGCGGCTGGAATCGCTGGCGGCCGATTGGGACGGCTCCCGGCCCATCCGCTATCTCTAGCCGATCGACAGACAAGGACGCCAGATGCCACGAATCACAGCCACGGACCGCGACGGAAGCGTGAAGGAGTTCGACGCAGCACCCGGAACCAGCCTGATGGAGGCCCTGCGCGATGGGGCAGGCCTCGACATCGCTGCGATCTGCGGCGGTTCCTGTTCTTGCGCGACCTGCCACATCTATGTCGCGCCCGACTGGCTCGACCGCCTGCCGGAGCAGCAGCCCGACGAACGGGAACTGCTGGAATTCATGGAAACCTATCGCGAAACATCGCGGCTGAGCTGCCAGATCCCCGTGACCGACGACCTTGCCGGGCTCGAGGTGACGCTGGCGCCCGAGGAATAGCCGCCGTCATCGCAGCAATAAGGGGCCCGGCACCAACGGGCCGGGGGGAAAGATGTCAGCAACGCTCAATTACACGGCCACCACCACGGTCGGCGATCTTCTGGTCCGGGCAACGGCACGGACGCCGGACAAGGACGCGATCCGGTTTCCCGATCAGAACCGCAGCTTTCGCCAGTTGCACCAGGCCGCCATGCTGCGGGCCCGCGAACTTTACGGCCTGGGCGTGCGGCCTGGCGACCATGTCGGGATCTTCCTGCCCAGCTGCATCGAATACCTGGAATACTACTTCGGGCTGGCCTATCTGGGCGCGGTCTCGGTGCCGATGAATGCCCGCTATCGCGAACACGAGCTGCGCTACCAGACCGTCAACGCGGATCTGGTGCATATCGTCTCGACCACACAGGTGGCCGAGGGGCTGGATTTCCGGGCGCGGCTGCACCAGGCCTTCCCGGCCCTGCGCGACGCGCCGGCAGACCAGCCGGTCAGCCTGCCCGAGGCCCCGCGCCTGCGCGGCATCACCTTGCTGACCGACGAGCCCTCGGCCGGATGCCTGCGCCAATCCGTGTCGCAGGGTTTCGCCGCCGAGGTCGAAGACGCGCTGATCGACCGGCTGCGCCGGGCCGTCACGCTGCGGCAGACGGCGCTGATGCTGTATACTTCGGGGACGACCTCGAATCCGAAAGGCTGCATGATCAGCCACGAGGCACTGGTCCGCACCGGCATGGGCCTGGCCGAGCGTTACGGGATGACCGACCAGGACGCCTTCTGGTCGCCGCTGCCCATGTTCCATGTCGGCGCGCTTTTCCCGCTATGCGCGGCCTATCATGCCGGCGCCACCTATATCGGCATGCAGCATTTCGACGCCGGCGCGGCGCTGCGGCTGGTGCGCGAGACGCGGCCGACCATCGGCTATCCCAGCTTTGCCCTGTTCCTGTCGGACATGGTCTATCACCCGGATTTCCGCGCCGAGGACATGGCATCGCTGCGGCTCATCAATTGCTCGATGGCGCTGAGCCCGGAGCCGTTCCGCGAGCTGATGCGCAAGAGCTTTCCCAACGCGGTCTTCGTCGGCACCTATGGCATGACCGAAACCGCCGGCACCGTCACCACCAGCGACCCCGCCGACAGCGAGGCCGAGCGCCTCAACCGGCTCGGCCGCCCCTTCGACGGGCTGTCCGTGCGCATCGCGCGCGAGGACGGTGCCGAGGCCGCACCGGGCGAGATCGGCGAGATCTGCGTCAAGGGCTTCTCGATCTTCACCGAATATTACGGCGATCCCGAAAAGACCGCCGAGGCCAAGCGCGACGGCTGGTTCCATACCGGCGACCTGGGCTCGATCGACGCGGCCGGCACGCTGATGTTCCACGGCCGGGCCAAGGACATGCTGAAGGTGGGCGGTGAAAACGTCGCCGCGCTGGAGATCGAGATGGTCGTGGCCCAGCATCCCGCGGTCAAGACCTGCCAGGTCGTCGGCAAGCCCGACGCGCGGCTGCAAGAGGTGCCGGTGGCCTTCGTGGAACTGGTGCCGGGGCAAAGCGTGGACCCGGCCGCGCTGATCGCCTATTGCAAGACGCGCATCGCCAGCTTCAAGGTGCCGCGCGACGTCCATTTCATCGCGGAATGGCCGATGTCCGCCAGCAAGATCCAGAAGTTCAAGCTGCGCGACATGGTGCAAGAGATGGCGGCGGATCGCTGCGCCGCCCAATAATCCATCACAAGTATTTTTACTTCGATCTACAATATTTTTATATCCATCTATGATATACATAGTATTGTGGAGGAAGCCGAGAATCCGTCACGGATCGCGAAGGAACGCGATCCGATACCGGGCGACCGTCAGGTCAACCCGCCGTTCACATTCCTGGGGAGGAAACCGTCGTGAAACTGTCCAATCTGTTCGCCACCTGCGCCGCAATGGCGTTGCTGCCCGCCATGGCCGCCCAATCCGACGAATATCACGTGGTGGTCCTGCAAGCCCTGACCGGTCCCGCCGCCTTCATCGGCACCGCCGTCGCCGACGGCATGCGCCTGGCCGAGCAGCAGATCAACGAGCAGGGCCTGCTGGGCGAGGGCAACACGCTCAAGGTCACCTATGCCGATGACGCGACCGACCGCACGCAGACCATGTCGCTGATCGCGCGCTATGCCAACGATCCCTCGATCCTGGGCATTCTGGGTCCGACCAGCGGCGCGGTCGCCATCGCCGGCGCGTCCTCGGGCAACCAATACAAGGTGCCGGTCGTCACCACGACGAACACGCCCGAGGTGCTGGACCAGGGGCCCTGGTCGTTCATCCTGACCCAGCCGCCGGAAATCACCATCCCCTATCTGGTGGATTACGCGGCCGATGTGAAAGGCGTGAAGGAATGCGCCGTCATCGGCATCCGCGACATCGAGGCCTATGTCGCGCTGCAAAAGCAGTTCGAGAAGCTGATGGCGGACAAGGGCGTCAGGATCACCACCGTCGAGCAGGTCGGCGGCACCGATTCCGACTTCTCGTCGGTCGCGACCAAGATCGCCACCTCGCAGCAGGATTGCGTCTTCGTCTCGGCCTCGGCCTCGCAGGGGGCGAACATCATCGTCCAGCTGCGCCAGGCCGGGCTGGACCCGGCGACGCCGGTCTTCGGCCACAATGCCTTCGCCTCGCCCGAGTTCTTGAACCGCGGCGGCGCGGGCGTCGAGGGGGTCACCTTCATCGCCGACTGGGTGCCGGGCGGCTATGACGATTTCACCAGAGCCTTCGCCACCGAGTTCAGCGAGAAATTCGGCCACGAGGCCGACAACTGGAACGCCGTCGGCTATGGCGGAATGCTGGTGATGGCCAACGCGCTGAAATCCATGCCCGAACCCACGCGCGAGGCGTTGCGCGACCAGCTGGGCAAGACCAGCGAGGTCCGCGTGGCCGCCGGCCAGGGCAGCTATACGCTGGACGAGAAACGCTTTCCGCATGTCGGCATGAACGTGCTGACCGTGCAGGACGGCGCCTTCGTCCAGGCTCCGCGCTGAACGCCCGCGCGCCATGGGCCGGGGCGCCGGGCGCCCTGGCCGCAACCCTTTTGGACGGACCACCGGGATGCTACTGCAACAGATACTCAATGGAACGGTGTCCGGCGCGATCTATGCCCTGTTCGCGCTTGGCTTCACGCTGATCTTCGGCGTGCAGAAACTGCTGAACCTCGCCCATGGCGCGATCTTCATGGCCGGCGCCTTCATCGCCTATTACGCGACCGCGCAGGGGCTGCCCTTCTGGTTCGCGCTGCTGCTGGTGACCGTCGCGACCGGGGCGATCTCGGTCGTGGTGGATTTCGTGGCCTTCCGGCAATTGCGCAAGGCGGGCCATGCCGAATTCGCCGCCATCGTCACCTCGATCGGGGTGGACCTGATCCTGATGAACATCGCCCAGCAGGTCTCGAACACCAAGGTGCTGAGCTTTCCCTTCGGCACCTTCCCGGTCAAGTTCTTCAGCTTCTGGGGGATGCGCATCTCGCTGTTGCAGCTGACCATCCTGGGGCTGGTTCTGGTCCTGGTGCTGGCCCTGGCCTATTACATCAACCGCACCAGCTTCGGCCGCCAGGTGCGCGCGGTGTCCAGCAACGAGCATGCCTCGGCGCTGCTGGGCATCTCGGCCAGCGCGGTCTATCGCCAGACCTTCTTCATCGCCGGGGCGCTGGCGGGGCTGGCCGGGGTGCTGATCGGGCTGTCCTTCAACTCGATCCACTTCATGATGGGCGAGCCCTTCCTGCTGCAAGCCTTCGTCGTGGTGGTGATCGGCGGGCTCGGCTCGCTTCAGGGCGCGGTGGTCGCGGCCATCCTGATCGGGATCATCCAGTCGCTGACCATCGCCTATCTGTCCAGCGAACTGTCCACCGCGATCATCTTCGCGCTGCTGTTCGTCACGCTGCTGTTCTTTCCGAACGGCCTGTTCGGACGCGCCGGCAACTATGCAGGAGGAAGCCGCAGATGATGTCCTTTTACTATTCCTATCAGCCGCTCATCGACTTCTTCCTGATCGCGGTCGGGCTGGGCTACAGCCAGCAGCTGGCGCTGCGCGCGGGCGTGTTCTCGATCGCCACCGCGGGTTTCTCGGCGCTTGGCGCCTATGCCACGGCGATCCTGGTGACGCGATACGGCGTCCCGGTGCCGGCGGCCATCCTGGTCTCGGCCGTGGTGGGCATGGCGGTCAGCTATGTGCTGTCGGTGCCGCTGGCGCGGTTGCGCGGCGCCTTCCAGGCCATCGCCACGCTGGCCTTCGTGCAGGTGGTGATCGCGCTGCTCTTGTATTTCGAAAGCTTCACCGGCGGCGCCATCGGCATCTCGGGCATCCCGCGGGTGATGAATACCGGCTGGCTGCTGCTGGCGGTGCTGGTCACGATCTACGTGATCTGGTCGATCAACCGCACCTCGGTCGGCCGGGTGTTCAACGCGCTGCGCCAGGACGATTCCGTCGCCGCCTCGCTTGGCGTGCCGATCAAGTCCTATTACGCGCTGGCCTTCGTGTTGTCGGGGCTGATCGGCGCGGTCTTCGGGGCGCTGCGTTCGCTTTACGTCTTCAACATCGAGCCGGTGGATTTCGGCTTTCACGCCATGGTGGCCAGCCTGACCGTGGTGGTGCTGGGCGGGCGCAACACGCTCCTGGGCCCCATCGCCGGGGCGCTGATCATGGCGATCCTGCCCGAACTGGCGCGCCCGCTGGCCGAGAACCGCGGCATCCTGAACGGGGTGATCCTGATTCTGGTCATCACCTTCCTGCCGAACGGCGTGGGCGATGAGCTGGTCTACTGGCTGCGCCGCCGCCTGCGCCGCGCGCCCAAAACCATGTCCAAGCGGAAGGAGGGGGCCGATGTCGTCGCTGCGGATTGAGAACGCCTGCAAGTATTTCGGCGGGCTGAAGGCCGTCGACGGCATCAACATGACCGTCCCCGCCGGCCGGATCACCGGGCTGATCGGCCCGAACGGCGCCGGCAAAAGCACCGTCGTCAACATGATCTCGGGCGTCTACAGCCTGACCAGGGGCGAGGTCTACCTGGACGACCAGCAGCTTACCCGGCTGCATGTGGACGAGGTCGCCCGCCGCGGCATCGCCCGCACCTTCCAGAACATCCGCCTGCTGCCCGAGGAAAGCGTCCTCGACAATGTCGTCATCGGCTATTTCCGCAAGCAGCAGAGCGGCGTCATGGCCAGCCTGATGGGCCTGCCCGTCGCCCTGGCCGAGACCCGCCGCCTGCGCGAGCAGGCCTGGGAGCTGCTGGACCGCTTCGGCATCCAGAAATATGCCGATTACGAGGCGGGCAGCCTGCCCTATGGCCACCAGCGCCGGGTCGAGATGGCCCGCTCGATCGCCGCGGCGCCGCGCATCGTCATGCTGGACGAACCGGTGGCCGGCATGAACGAGGTCGAATCCGCCGAAATGGCCGAGATCTTCGAGGATCTGGCCCGCTCGGGCATGGGGCTGTTGCTGATCGAGCATAACGTGGCCTTCGTCTCGCGCCTGTGCAGCCAGGTCTATGTGCTGGATTCCGGCCGCATGATCGCCGAGGGGCCGCCCGAAACCGTCACCCGCGATCCAAAGGTCATCGAGGCCTATATCGGAGGCAAGGCCGATGCTGCTTGAAGTCAGGAATCTGAGCGTCTCCTACAAGGGCATCCAGGCGCTGCGCGATGTCAGCCTGCATGTGAACCGCGGCGAGATGGTGGCGCTGGTCGGCTCGAACGGGGCGGGGAAATCGACGCTTCTGAACGCGCTGAGCCGGACCGTGGTGCCGCAAGCGGGGCAGGTCGTCTTCGACGGCAAGGATCTGGGCCGCATGGCCGCCTTCCAGGTCTCGCGCCAGGGCCTGCTGCATGTCCCCGAGGGGCGGCAGGTGCTGGCCGACATGTCGGTCTGGGAAAACCTGCAACTGGGCATGCTGGCCCTGGGCCAGCGGCCGGCGCGATACAGTCTGGACCAGGTCTACGCGCTCTTCCCGATCCTGGAGGAGCGTGCCGATCAGATCGCCGGCACGCTGTCGGGCGGCCAGCAGCAGATGCTGGCCATCGGCCGGGCGCTGATGGGGGCGCCCGAGATCCTGCTTCTGGACGAGCCGTCGCTGGGCCTGTCGCCATTGATGAGCGACCAGGTCTTTGACGCGCTGACGCGGCTCAACCGCGAGGGGCTGACCATCCTGCTGGTCGAGCAGAACGCCTATCGCGCGCTGGAATGCACGCAGAGGGCCTATGTGCTGGATCGCGGCCGGATCGTGATGGAGGGCGCATCGGAGATGCTGATGCGCGACCAGCGGGTGATCGAAAGCTATCTGGGCGCCTGAGCGGACATGGCCGAACGCATCCTGACCCTGCACCAGCTCAGCCTGCGCGACACCGACCCGGTGGCGCTGGTCCAGACCGCCGGGGCGACGGGCTTTCCCTTCGTCACGGTGTTCCTGCACCCGCCGGCGCCGCAGCTCGACATCTTTCCGCGGCTGCTGCCCGGCCCCCCGACACGGGCCTTCGTGCAGGCGCTACAGGCGGACGGCGTGCAGGTCCACAATATCGAGGCCCTGCCCTTTTCCGGCCGCACCGATCCCGCCGGCTACCTGCCGGTGCTGGACCATGCCGCCGAGATCGGGGCGCGGCGCGCCACCGTGCTGATCTATGACCGCGACCTGGCCCGCGCCTCGGACCGGCTGTCGCAGACCTGCGACGCGGCTGCCGCGCGCGGCATCGCCCTGTCCATCGAGTTCATGGCGTTTTCCTCGTTGCCCAGGGTGGGCGAGGCGGCGGATTTCGTGCGCCAGAACGGCCATGCGAACCTGAGCCTGCTGGTCGATCCGCTGCACCTGGCGCGCACCGGCGGCAGCCCGGCCCAGCTTGCCCCCCTCGCCGACACCATCGGTGCGCTGCAATTCTGCGACGCGATGCTGGCCGCGCCCGAGGACGCCTTTCGCGAGGCGGTCGAGGATCGCGCGATACCGGGCGAGGGCGAGCTGCCGCTGCAAGCCCTGCTGGACGCCACCGATCCCGGCCTGCCGCTGGATGTCGAGGTGCCGATGCTGCGGCTTGAGAAACAGGGGCTGGATCCCATCGCCCGCGCGCATCTGCTGAAACGGGCGCTGCGGCGCTATCGGCTGTGAAGGGCGCGGCCGTCAGCCGCGCCGCACCAGCACGCGGCGGCCGGAAATCCTGACCTCGACCCTGGGCAGGTCGCTGCAAAGCGAGGACAGCGCCTTGCCGGTCGAGCAGTCGAACCGGGCGCCGTGCTTGGGACAGATCACCACATTGCCTTCGACCTCGCCCTCGGACAGGCGGGCGAAGTTATGCGTGCAATTGCCGGAAAAGGCGACGATCTCGCCGTCGCGGCGGCACAGGATCACCTCGCGCCCGCCGGCGGTGACGAACCAGGGGCCGGCACTTGGCACCTGCATGACCGCGCCGACATCGACGAATTCCTCGGCATCGGCGCCCAATCCTCTCGGGATCATTCCCTGCCCTTTCCTTCTTGCCGCCAGATTTCGGGGGAAACGCCGGGCCGGTCAACCCGGCCCGGCACCTGGATCAGGCACGGCGCTGGTTGAAACGGCGCCCGACCATGGCGGCGGTGATGTTCACCTTCTGGATGTCCACCGCGCCGCCGGCGATGCCCCAGCCCCAGGAATCGCGCAGCCGGCGCTCCATCGGATATTCCTTGGAATAGCCGTAACCGCCCATCAGCTGCACGGCATTGCCGGTCACTTCGCGCGAGATCTCGTTGGCAAAGCATTTCGCCAGCGAGCTGTCCAGGATCGAGGGCATCCCGTCCTGGGCGTTCTGCGCCGCGCGATGGATCAGCAGCCGCGCCGCATCGACGCGCAACCGCATCTCGGCCAGCTTGATCTGCACCGCCTGGAAATCGACCAGCGGCCGGCCGAACTGGTGGCGCTCCTGCACATAGTCCAGCACGTCCTCGAGCGCGCCGGAGGCCTGGCCCAGCGACATGGTGGCATTGCCGCAGCGTTCCAGGTCGAAGGCTTCCATCAGCCGCTTGAAGCCGCCGCCGGGCACGACGACATGCTCCAGCGGCAGCTCGACATTGTCGAAGAACAGGTCGCTCGACGGCACGCCGCGGAACCCCATCAGCCGCTCCTGCGGGCCGAAGCTGAAGCCGGGCATGCCCTTTTCCACATAGACCGCACCGATCGAGCCCGCGCCCGGCCTGTCGTCGAAACGGGCATAGACCAGATAGCCCTCGGCATGGCCGCCGCCGGAACACCAGCGCTTCGAGCCGTTCAG
Organism: Paracoccus sp. P2; assembly: GCF_046335115.1. Lineage (NCBI taxonomy): Bacteria > Pseudomonadati > Pseudomonadota > Alphaproteobacteria > Rhodobacterales > Paracoccaceae > Paracoccus > Paracoccus sp. P2. Next base: position 185,977 of record NZ_JBGOSN010000002.1, read on the forward strand.
CACGACCCTGTCCGATTCGATGCGGGCGCGGGTCTTCAGGTCGGTCAGCGCCGAGCCGGCATCGGGTTCGGACATGCCGATGGCGACCACCTTTTCGCCGCGGCAAACGGCGGGGATCACGCGTGCCTTCAGGCTTTCGGGCGCGAAATGCTCGATGGCGCGCACCGGGCCGACGCAGGATTCGAAGACCGGAAACGCCACGGCGGAACTGATCTTGGCGAACTCCTCGACGACCAGCAGCGCCTCAAGATTGCCCAGCCCCATGCCGCCATATTCCTCGGCCACGTTGATGCCAAGGAAACCCAGCTCGGCATAGCGCCTGACCCATTCATGCGGGACTGGCTCTGCCTTCTCCTCAAGCTCGCGGGCAAGATCCACCAGCTCGCTGCGGGCGAACTTGCGCGCCGCCTCTTGCAGGTCACGCTGGATCTCGGTCAGCCGGAAATCCATCCTCTCCTCCAAAAATACATTTAATGCTTATCTAGTATACATATGACCTATGCTTTGAACATATATAAATTGACACGCGCGCAAGAATCGACCAGTTTCCGGGTGCAAGACGAGCGGGAGAGGGCCATGCAACAAAGCCGCACCGACATCCTGAAGGCCTATCGGCAGATGCGGATGATCCGGGACTTCGAGGAAAGACTGCATATCGAGAATCGCAGCGGCGAAATCGCCGGCTTCACGCATCTGTATGCGGGACAAGAGGCGATCGCCGTCGGCATCTGCGAGCATCTGACCGACCGCGACTATATCAGCTCGACCCATCGCGGGCATGGCCATTGCATCGCCAAGGGTTGCGACCCGCGGCTGATGATGCACGAAATCTATGGCCGCGCCGACGGGCTGTGCAAGGGCCGCGGCGGCTCGATGCATATCGCCGACATCGACAAGGGCATGCTGGGCGCGAACGGCATCGTCGGCGGCGGGCCGCCCATCGCGGTCGGCGCGGCCCTGGCCTGCCAGGCGCGCGGCGACGGCAGCGTGGCGGTATCCTTCGGCGGCGGCGGCTCGTCGAACCAGGGCACGGTCTTCGAGGCGATGAACATGGCCGTCGTGCTGAAGCTGCCCAAGATCTTCGTCTTCGAACTGAACGGCTATTCCGAACATACCGGCGAAGGCTATGGCATCGGCTCGGACCTGGCCGGGCGGACGCGGGGCTTCGGCCTGCCGGTCTTCGAGGCGGATGGGTTCGACTATTTCTCGGTCCACCAGGCGATGGCGGATGCGCTGGAGCATGTGCGCGCCGGCAAGGGCCCCTGCGCCCTGATCGCCGAGGCGACGCGCTATTTCGGCCATTTCGAGGGCGATCCCCAGAACTACCGCGCCAAGGACGAGGTCAAGACCCTGCGCGAGACCCGGGACGCCCTGCTGCGTTTCCGCCGGAAAGTCACCGAGGCCAAGCTGATCGAGGCCGGCGAGCTCGATGCCATCGACGCCGAGATCGCGGCCTTCATCGAGGATTGCGTGGCCTCGGCCCGCAAGGCGCCGGCACCGGGGGCCGAGATCATGCTCTCTGACGTCTATGCCGATTACTAGGACCGCATCATGACCGTGAAAACCATGCGAGAGGCGCTGAACGAGGCGCTGTTTCAGGAGATGCGCCGCGATCCCGGCGTCATCGTCATCGGCGAGGACGTGTCGGGCGGTGCCGGCGGGTCGTCGGGCAGCCGCGATGCGGCCGGGGGCATCTTCGGCGTGACCAAGGGGCTGATGGGCGAATTCGGCGACAAGCGCGTCATCGACACGCCGATCTCGGAAAGCGCCATCATCGGCCTGGCCAATGGTGCGGCGCTGGCCGGCATGCGCCCGGTGGCCGAGCTGATGTTCGCCGATTTCGTCGGCGTCGCCATGGACCAAATCTATAACCAGATGGCCAAGTTCCGCTATATGTTCGGCGGCAAGGCCAAGGCGCCCATCGTCGTGCGCATGTCCATGGGCGCCGGCATGAACGCCGCTGCCCAGCACAGCCAGACCATCTATTCCATGCTGTCGGCCGTGCCGGGGCTGAAGGTGGTGGTGCCGTCGAACCCGGCCGATGCCAAGGGCATGCTGGCCGCGGCGATCCGCGACGACGACCCGGTGATCTTTCTGGAACACAAGGCGCTTTATTCCAGCAAGGGCGAGGTGCCGGACGGCGAATATGTGGCACCGCTGCATGGCGCAAGCCTGGTGCAATCGGGCAAGGACGCGACCGTGGTCACGCTGGGCCGCATGGTCTCCTTTGCCGCAAAGGCGGCGGCCAAGCTGGCCGGGGACGGGATCACCGTCGATCTGATCGACCTGCGCTCCACCTCGCCCATCGACGAAGAGATGATCCTGGAAAGCCTGTCGCTGACCGGGCGGCTGGTGGTCGTGGACGAATCCAACCCGGTCTGCTCGATCGCCTCGGAAATCGCCGCCATCGCGGCCGAAAAGGGCTTTGCCTCGCTGCGTACGCCGGTGGTGCGGGTCACGGCGCCACATACGCCGGTGCCCTTCGCCCGCGAATTGGAGCGCATGTATGTTCCCGGTCCCGACCGGATCGAAGCGGCCATCCGCAAAGCCGTGAAAGGAGAGTGAGCATGGCCCGGATCCATCCCGTCACCCTGCCGAAATGGGGCCTTGAAATGTCCGAGGGCCAGATCTCGCGCTGGATCGTCGCCGAGGGCGACAGCGTCGAGCCGGGCACCGAGCTGGTCGACATCGAGACCGACAAGATCGTCAACACGCTGGACACCGACAGGGGCGGCACCCTGCGCCGCATCCTGGTGCCCGAGGGCGAAACCGCCCCGGTCGGCGCGCTGATCGCCGTGCTGGCCGAGGCCGATGCCAGCGAGGCCGAGCTGGCCGAATTCATCGCCTCCTACGTGCCCGTCGATGCCTCGTTCGAACCCAAGGACGAGGGACGGGCGGAATCCGCAGGGCCCGAACCCTCCCCCGCCGCCGATGCTCCTGCGGATGCCGGCGCCGCGCCGAAGGCCTCCCCCTTGGCGCGCCGCATCGCCGAACAGGACGGCATCGACCTGGCCGGGGTCCAGGGCTCGGGCCAGGGCGGCAAGATCAAAAAGGCCGATCTGCCGTCGCGCCCTGCCGCGCTTGCCCCCGACGAAGCGGCAAGGCGGAATACGGGCGCCCATGCCAGCCCGGTCGCGGTGAATTTCGCCAATGCGCTTGGCTTCGACCTGACCGGGCTGAAACCCAGCGGCTACCGCGGCCGCATCTCGCTGGCCGATGTGCAGGCGGCGGTGCAGGCGGCCGGCCTGTGGTCGCCGCCGGCGGCTGCGATCCCCGCCGCGCCGGCTGTGACCCCGGCAGCCGCGGCGCAGGGGGGCGAGCAGCCCTTTACCGGGATGCGCAAATCCATCGCCAATGCGCTGCGCCATTCCAAGCAGACCGTGCCGCATTTCTACACCGCCATGGATGTCGAGATGGACGCGCTGATGGCCCTGCGCGGCCAGTTCAACAGCGGGCGCGAAGGGGCGAAGATCTCGGTCAACGACTTCCTGTTGCGCGCCGCCGCCCTGGCCCTGGCCGCCCATCCCGAGGTGAACATCCACGTCTCGGACAGCGGCATCACCCGCTTCGACCAGGTCGACCTGTGCGTCGCCGTGGCCATCGACGCCGGGCTGGTGACGCCGGTAATCCGCAATGCCGCGCAGCGATCCCTGACCGAGATCGCGGCCGAGGCGGGCCGGCTGATCGCCGCCGCCCGCGACCGCAGCCTGACCGCCGAGGATCTGCGCGGCGGCACCTTCACCCTGTCCAACCTGGGCATGTATGGCGTGCGCAGCTTCGACGCGATCATCAACCCGCCCCAGGGCGCGATCCTGGCGGTGGGCGCCCCCCGGCGCGAGGCGCGCGAGACCGCCGAGGGCGGGCTGCGCTTCGCCAGCGTCGCGACTCTGACGCTTTCGGCCGATCACCGCGGCATCGACGGCGCGGTCGCCGCGCGGTTCCTCTCCACCCTGAAGGCCCGGATCGAGACGCCGATGGCGCTGGTGATGTGACCCGGCCTCCCGGCGCGGCGAAGGCCCCCTTTTCGGGGGCCTTTTCCTATTCGGGGACCGGCCAATGCGCCGCGAAGGGATGGGACGCATCGTAAAGCTCAAGCAGCTCCACGACATTGCCGTCCGGGTCATGGCCATAGACCGCGTTGAAGGTCGGCCGCGGCAGGGGCGAGGAATGGAATACCACGCCCTTCTGCCGCAGCCGTTCGTATTCGGCGTCCAGATCCTGCACCGCCAGGCAAAGATGCGTCAGCCCGGCCCCGAACAGGCGCTGATGCGGGCCGCGCCGCTCCGGGGCCGGCGACTCGAACTGGAACAGCTCCAGATAGCAGTTCCGGTGCCGCAGCATCGCCAGTTGGGCGGCCGAGCCGCTGGCGCCCAGCAGCGCGTTCTGGGCTTCGGCATCGGCGGTCCAGGACTGGCGGTGGACCAGTTCGAACCCCAGCACCTCGGTATAGAAGCCGATCAGCCTTTCGATGTCATGGGTCGAGATCGCCGCGTGATGAACCCCCAGGATCACGCCTGCTGTTCCTCGGGCTGGTAATGCTGCACCCAGCCGGTCCAGCTGGGCAGCGATTCGGGATAGTCGCCGGGCATCGGCACCTCGTATCCGCGCTGGCGCAAGGGCGAGGCCAGCGCCTCGGCATAGCTCTGCGCCGGCACGTAATACAGGAACTTCAGCAGCCGCGAGGCGAAATACCATTTCCCGTCGCGGCGGCGGTATTCGTCCTCGTAGCGCAGCGAGCCGACCAGCACCTGCTGGTTGCGCACCGCCTCGGCATGGCAGAACACCTCGCCGGTGGCGCGGTCGGGGTCGGCGGGATCGAAATTGATGACCGTGTCATGGGTCCAGTGGACGGACAGGCCCAGCACCTCGAAGCGCTTGCGATACATCTGCATGATGCCCTCGAGCCCCTCGCCCTTCATGCGCCCGTCGGCGGAGCGCACCCAGGACTCCTCGCGAAACAGCGACCGCAACAGGGGCACGTCGCGGTCGTCGCAGGCTTTGCAGTAATGCGAAATCAGCGCCAGGATCTCGGCACGCGATTCCAGGCGGTCCAGCCGGATTTCCAGATCGGTCAACTTGTCTCTCCCTTATAGCGACAAAACCATTATTGCACACATTGACACGGTATTCATTATATATTTTTATATTATGTGTATAAATATGCCGCGCAGCAAGATTGGGATCCGCTGATGACCCTTGACGCGTTCCACCCTTTCAAGGCCCCGGAAAGCAACCCGCCCGCCCCCGAAGGCTGGATCGAGCTGCCTTCGCCCGGCGGATTCTGCGACACCTTCGGCCCCGTGCATGCGACGCGCGACGGGCCGGGGCAATTCGCGGTGGGCTTTCGCTGCACGGAACGCCACCTGAACCCCTCGCACTATTGCCACGGCGCGGCACTGGCGGCCTTTACCGACATGCAGGCTTACGGCGTGCAGCATCTGGTCGGCTACGAGGCAGCCGTAGTGCCCACGATCTCGATGAACATCGACTTCCTGTCCATCGTCCATCCCGGCGACTGGGTGCGCGGCGACATCGAGGTGACACGCAAGACCCGCAACCTGGTCTTTGCCCAGATGCGATGCAGCGTCGGCGACCGGCCGGTGATGAACGCCCGCGCGCTCTTCAAGGTCATGGCGATGCACGCGCTGGCCGACACCACCTATTTCGACCGCATCGGCCCCGAGATCGAGCGCCGCTTCGCGCGCATCGGCCGCTGATGGCAGGCCAGCGCCCCATCCCCGGCAGGCGATACGACCTGACCGCGGCGCTGGACGACCGGGTGCGCGCGCTTTGCGCCGCCCCGCCGCGGCAGGGCGACCTGGCGCATCCGATCCACGCCTATCTGGGCGGACTGGCAGCGATGCCGTCGCCCATCGGCGATTTCAGCCGCGACCTGGGGCTGGCCTTCGATGCCGGGCCGGTGCTGGGCGAATGCCGGCTGTCCTTTCCCGGCCGGTTGCGGGTCGGCCAAGCCTATGACGCCACGGTCGAGGTTCTGGACCTGACGCGCAAGCCCAGCCGCCGCTTTGGCCGGGCCGACCATCTGGCGCTGGCCATCACGCTGTCGGACCAGGCCGGCCCGGCCAGCCTGCTGCAATTCAAGATGATTACTCCGGCGGTGGATGATGGCTGACAGACAGAACGGCGCCGGCTGGCGCTTCGGCCCGGTCAGCGGCCCCGAGATGGCGCAATGGTGCGCTCTTCTGCGCGACGACAACGCCATCCACCTGCGGCGCGAGGCCGCCGAGGCGGCGGGCTTCGGCCCCCGGCGCGTCAATCCCGGCCCGGCCAACCTGGCCTATGTCATCAGCGCCGCCATGGCCGCCCATCCGCAGGCCGAGTTCGCCGAGATCGCCGCCTTCTTCGCCGGCAACGTCTTCGAGGGCGACCGGCTTGCCGTCGCCCTGGCCCCCGGGCCCGGCGGCACACTTTACGCCGAGGGGCGCGCCGCGCCGGTCCTGCGGGTCCAGTTCACCTTCAAGGAGCATGACTGATGTCGGATATCCTGACGGCCAGCGGCACGACGGTCTGGCGCCTGATCGCCGGGCGCGCCCATGACCGGCCCGAGGCGCCGGCGCTGATCGAGGGCGGCCGGGTGCTGAGCTATGCGGACATGATCGCCGCCGCCGACTGCATCGCCGCTGACCTGGCGGCGCGGGGCGTGACGCGGGGCGACCGCGTGGCCATCCTGTCCGAGAACTGCATCGAATACGGCCTGACGCAGCTGGCCTGCGCCAAGCTGGGGGCGATGGTTGCCTGCCTGAACTGGCGGCTGGTCGCGCCGGAACTGGCCTGGTGCATCGAGCTGGTGCAGCCGCGGCTGGTGCTTTGCTCGGCCCGCCACCGCGACCTGGCCCGCGCCGCCTGCCCCGACCGCCAGGCCCTGGATCTGCGCAGCCTGGGATGCGCGGGCGAGGCCCCGGATCAGGCCCGACCCGAGGACGGGTTCATCATCATCTATACCTCCGGCACCACCGGCCGGCCCAAGGCCGCCGTCATCAGCCAGCGGGCACAGATCGCGCGCATGTGCGCCTTTCGGCTGGACCTGGGACTGGCGCGCGAGGACGGCTATATCTCGTGGGCGCCGATGTTCCACATGGGCGGCACCGAGCATCTGTTCTCGACCCTGCTGATCGGCGGCGCCGTCACCGTGATGGACGGGTTCGACGCCGACCGGATCATCGACACGCTGGAGCAGCAGCGCATCGGCTGGCTGATGACCGTGCCCGCCACCACCGAGCTGCTGCTGGCCCGGCTGCGGACGCGCCGGCCCCGGATCAAGGGCGTGCGCGTGGTCGGCGCCATGGCCGACATGACGCCGGCCGCGGTCATCGACGAGGTGACGCGGCTTTTGGACGCGCCCTATCTCAACTCCTTCGGCGCGACCGAGACCGGGATGCCGCCGCTCTCCGGCGACCTGATCCGGCCCGGAGAGATGCCGCGCAGCCTTGCCAAGAAGCTCAGCGTGCTGACCGAGCTGCGCCTTGTCGGCCCGGACGGCCGCGACGTGGCCGAGGGCGAGACCGGCGAAGCCTGGGTCAGGGGCCCGACGCTGTTCAGCGGCTACTGGAATGCCGACCAGGTCAACCGCGAGACTTTCAGCGGCGGCTGGTTCCACATGGGCGACCTGTTCCGCCGCACGCCCGCGGGCTATGAATTTGCCGGGCGCTCGAAATATCTCATCAAGTCCGGGGGCGAGAACATCTATCCGGCCGAGATCGAGCGGGTGATCCTGGCCGATCCGCGCGTCGCCGACGCCATCGTGGTGCGCCGCCCCGATCCGCATTGGGGCGAGGTGCCGGTGGCGGTGGTGGCGCGCTGCGACGACAGCCTGGACGAGGCCGGGGTGATCGCGCTGTGCCGCGCCAGCCTCGCTGGCTACAAGCGCCCCAAGGGGGTGGTCTTCGTCCCGGTCGAACAGTTCCCGCGCAGCACCAGCGGCAAGATCATCCGCGAGGCGGTCGAGGCCATGGTGCAGGAGGCCACGGCCTGAGCGGCCGCGGCGCCCTGCTTCATTCCACGAAACGCCCCGGCGCCTGGTGATAGGCGGGCGGGACCACCGCGACGTCAAGCCCGCTGTCGATCACCAGCACCTGCCCGGTGATGCCGCGGGCCGAGGTGCCGGCCAGATAGGCGAAGGCATCGGCAATATCCTCGGCCGTGCAGACATAGGGGATGGGATTGCGTGCCAGGGCCCGGTCATAGGCCGCCTGCTCGCCGCCGCTGAGGCTGCTGGTCATGCCCGTCACCACGTTGCCCGGCGCCAGCGCATTCACCCGGATCGCGCGCGGCGCCAGTTCCACCGCGCTCGAGCGCGTCAGACCCACCACCGCGTGCTTGGCGGTGGTATAGGAATGGTTGGCCCAGGCCCCGACCCCGGCCAGGCTGGCGGTGTTCAGGATCGCCCCGCCCTGATCGCCCATGGCGTTCGCGGCATGCTTGGTGCCATGGAAAACACCGCTGACCATGACCTCCAGCACGCGGTTGAAATCGCGCGCGGCGGTCTCTCCGATCGGGCCGATGGCGCCCAGGATGCCGGCATTGTTGATCATGCAATCCAGCCGGCCATGCCGGTCCAGCGCCGTCTGCACCAGCGCCTCGACCTGATGCTCATCCGCCACGTCGCAGGCCAGGGCGGTCGCGCCAAGCTCCTGGGCCAGGGCCTGCACGCCCTCGGGTCGCAGGTCGCCCAGGACCAGCCTCCAGCCGTCGCGGTGAAAGCGCCGCGCGGTCGCCGCGCCCAGGCCCGAGCCCGCGCCGGTGATCACGGCGACCTTGTCCATCTGGTCATTCATCTTGCAGCAGCGCCTCCAACTCGCCGATCTGGGTTTCGTTCAGCCGCAACTCGGCGGCCTTTGCGTTCGCCATCACCTGTTCGGGCTTGGTCGCCCCGGCCATGACCGAGGCCACGACGGGCTTCGAAAGCAGCCAGGCAAAGGCGACCTCGGTCAGGACCAGCCCGTTGCGGTCGCACCAATCGGCGATGCGGTCCACGCGGGCCAGGTTCTCGGGCGTCAGGTAACGGTCGGCCAGCCGCGCGATCTTGCCGAAACGCCCCTCGCCCGGATCGCCGCCGCGGTATTTCCCGGTCAGCAGCCCCGAGGCCAGCGGGAAATAGGGCAAAAGCCCCATTCCCAGCGCCTTCAGGCAGGGGATCGTCGTCGCCTCGGCCCCGCGCCGGATCAGCGAATATTCCGCCTGGAGCGAGATGAAATGCTGCACGCCCAGTTCCCGCGCCAGATGGTGGGCATGGGCGATTTCCCAATCCGCCATGTTCGAGGTGCCGATATAGCGGACCTTGCCCTGCGCGATCAGCCGGTCCAGCGCATCGAGCGTTTCCTCGATGGGGGTGGTCGGGTCCGATTCATGCAGCTGGTACAGGTCGATCCAGTCGGTGCCCAGCCGGCGCAGGCTGTCCTCGACGCAGCGGATGAGATAGGAGCGGTCGGCGCCGCGGCTGCCATCGGCCATTTCCATGCCGAACTTGGTCGCCACCACGGCCTTGCCGCGCCGCGGGCCCAGGGCGCGGCCCAGGAACTCCTCGGACCCTCCGGAACGGCCATAGATATTGGCGGTGTCGAAAAAGGTGATCCCGGCATCCAGCGCCGCATCGACCACCCGGCGCGATTGCGCCTCGTCCGTGGTCCAGTTGAAATTGTTGCAGCCCAGCCCGACCGCCGAGACGGTCAGGCCCGAACGGCCCAGCTTGCGATAGTCCATGCTCGCACCTTTCTAGAGATCGCGGATCACGTCGCGCCCGTCCCAGCCGACCGAGGGCAGGCGCATGCGGTCGAACATCTGCCGCCGCTCGGGTTTCAGATCGACCAGTTCGATCATCGGCGCATCGGGATCGGCGGGGTCGCACAGATAGCACATGCGCGACAGCGCCTGATGCCCCTCGATGGCGCGGATCATGCCGCGCGCCTCGGCCGCTGCCAGCTGCGCCTCGAAATCGTCGCAGAGAAAGCCGAAATGCTGAAGCCCGGCGCCGCGCCGTTCCAGAAAATCGCGATAGGGCGAGGCTGCATCGGTCGGCTCGATCAATTCGATCTGCACCGGGCCGGTATAGCCCATCAGCACCCGCTTGTGGACCTGGGCCGAGACCGGCTCGCCCCAGATCTTCAGCACCTGAAACGGGATCGGCACCGGATAGACGAAGAAGGGCCCGACCCCCATGCGCCCGGCCCAGTCATGGGCGGCGGCATCGGCATCGGGAACCACATATCCGTGCTGGAACAGGGTTCCGTAATGGCGGCTCATTGCTTTTCCTCCTTGGTGGTTGCCGCGATCCGCGCCGCGGCGGCGCTACGGCCGCTCGTCCCGGCCCGGCCCCAGCGTGGCGAAGGAAAAGGGGTGGCCGTCATCCATCACCTCCAGCAGTTCCAGCACATTGCCATCGGGATCGTGGCCATAGACCGAGACATGCGTCGGCCGGCGCTGCGGGACCGAGCGAAAGCGGATGCCCGCCGCCTCGAGCCGGGCGACCTCGGCCGCAAGGTCGCGGACATGCAGGCAAAGATGGGTGATGCCGTGGTCCTGGATGCCGCGCTCGGGGCGGCTGGGAACGGGGCTGGAAAACTCGAAAAGCTCCAGGAAGCAGTTGCCGGCGCGCAGCTTGGCCTGCCGCGCCGCCGATCCGCCGAGGCCCATGATCGTGTCGGGCAGCGCCGTGCCCGGCCCCCACTCCATGCGCGAGGCGACGGTGAAGCCGAGCAGGTTGCAATAGAAATCCAGCGCCCGGTCCAGGTCCGGGGTCGAGATGGCGGCGTGGTGGATGCCCAGGATCACGGCCGCACCTCGGCCGCCGCATTGCTGCCCGCCACCCGGCCGAAGACGATGGCATTGCCGATCGAGGCGCCGCCGCCGGCATAGCAGGGGCCGAACATGCCGCCCGTCGTCTCTCCGGCGGCGTAAAGGCCGGCAATCGGCCGGTCGGCCTGGTCCAGCACCCGCGCCTCGGGGTCGATCCGCAGCCCGGTGCCGGTCCAGCAGACGATGGCCGGCCGGATGCGCGCGCCATAGAAGGGCGGGGTCGCAATCGGCTTCAGATGCTCGGCCGGCTTGAAGAAATGCGCGTCCCGCCCGGTTTCGGCAGCGCGGTTGGCGGCGGCGACGGTGGTGGCCAGCGTCGCCGCGTCGATGCCAAGCTGCGCCGCCAGATCCTCCAGCCTGTCGGCCTGCGCGATCTGCCCGCGGGCGGCGAAATGCGCCAGCCGGTCGGCGGACCAGTTCGGGGCGGTGGCCGAGCGGGCCTCGCGCCGCGCCGCCTCGTCGAAGATCGCGAAGCATTCGCGCGCGGTCTGTTCGTTCAGCAGTTCGGACAGGATGGAATATTCGCAGGATTCGTCGACGAAGCGGCGCCCCTCATGCGTGACATGGATCAGCCAGGGCGGCAGATAGGTCTCCAGCTCCTTTTCCCAGCCCGGCGTCATCAGCAGCAGGCCGCGGTCGGGCCGGGTGATGCCGGCGCCCAGGCGGCGGCCGATGCGGATGCCGTCGCCCTGGGAATGGGCCGAGCCGATATACCAGGACAGCTCGCCCTGCGCCGCAGCGGTGGGGTAAAGCTCGGCCAGCAACTGCCGGTTGGCGCCGAAGCCGCCGGTGGCCAGCACCACCGCCCCCGCCGTCACCCGGTCGCCCTCGACCAGGATGCCGGCGACGCGGCCGTCCTCGACCAGCAGCTCCTGCACCCGGCTGCGCAGCGCCATGTCCACGGCAAGGCCGCTCAGCGAGCCCTCCAGCACCTCGGCGATCTCGGCGCCGTGGCCGCGGGCGCGATGGCCGCGCCGGATCTTGTCCACGCCCGAGCAATACAGGTTCTCCTCGGGGAAATCGACGCCCAGCCCGACCAGCCATTCGAAGGCCGGCGTCGCGTCATGGCACAGCCGCCGGACCAGCGCCGGGTCGAGCTTGTATTGGTTGATATGCAGGTAATAGCGGTAAAGCGCCTCGGGCGTGTCCTCGATCCCCGCCCGGCGCTGGAGCGAGGTGCCCGCCGCATAGAACACGCCCCCCGACAGCGCGGTCGAGCCGCCCGCCTTGTCGCCCGCCTCGACCACCAGCACGCGGGCGCCGGCCCGGGCCGCCATATGCGCCGCCGCAAGCCCGGCCCCGCCGGCGCCCACCACGATGACGTCGTAATCCCTGTCCATCACGCTGCTCCCTTCATCCCCGGTGCGACGCCCTGGGCCATGTCCTCCAGGACCATGGCGGCGCATCTCTCGCCGATCATGATCGAGGGCGCGTTGGTGTTCCCGGCCGGCAGCCGCGGCATGATCGAGGCATCCGCCACATACAGCCCGGCGATGCCATGCACGCGCAGCCGGTGATCGACGACGCCGCCCGCGGCCAGGGGCAGCATGGCGCAGGAGCCCACGGGATGCAGGTTCGCGATGCCGTTGCCGCGCAGCCAGTCGATGATCTCGGCCTGGGTCCGCAGTTCGGGGCCGGGGCGGATCTCCTCGGCCATATAGCGGGCCAGCGCCGGCTGGCCGGCGATGTGGCGCGTGATGCGGACGGCATTGGCCATGGCCATCCGGTCCAGCTCGTCGCGAAAGAAATTGTGCCGGATCACCGGATCGGCAAAGGGGTCGGCCGAGCGCAGCCGCACCTCGCCGGTCGCCACCGGGTCCAGATGCACCGGGCTCATGGTGAAGCCGGGAAAGTCGTGGACCCGCATTCCCCGCCTGTCGCGCGAGGCGACCGACCAGATATTGGTGTTGATCTGCAGATTGGGCCGGTCCCTGGTCTCGTCCGTGCGGGTAAAGATGCCGGCAAAGATGCCGTTCGCGGCCAGCGGCCCGCGCCGGGCCAGCACATATTGCGCCCCGGCGATGGCCTTGCGCAGCGGGCTGCGCGCCAGTTCGTTGATCGTCACCGGCTCGCGGCAGCGAAAGATTAGCGAGCAATAGAAATGGTCGCGCAGGTTGGCGCCGACGCCGGGCAGGTCGTGCAGCACCTCGATGCCGTGCCCGCGCAGATGATCGGCCGGCCCGATCCCCGAAAGCTGCAAGAGCTGGGGCGAGCCGAAGGCCCCGCCGCAGACCACCACCCCATGCCGCGCCCGCGCGCGCAGGATGCGCCCGCCTTGGCGGTATTCGATGCCGACGGCCCTGCGGCCCTGGAACAGCAGCCGGGTGGCATGGGCGCCGGTATCGACGCGCAGGTTGCGGCCCGCCGCCGAGAGATAAGCGCGGGCCGAGTTGCAGCGCCGCCGGTTGCGCGTGGTGGTCTGGAACAGCCCCGCCCCCTCTTGCCGGGCGCCGTTGAAATCGGGGTTTGCGGGGATGCCGGCCTGTTTCGCGGCCTCGATGATCGCCAGCGCCACCGGCGACGGGTCGGGCTGGTCCGAGACGGCCAGCGGCCCGCCGGTGCCGTGATAGGCGTCGGGGCCGCGGGCCTGGTCCTCGGCCTTCTTGAACCAGGGCAGCACCTCCTGCCAGCTCCAGCCGGGATTGCCCAGCTGCGCCCAGGTGTCGTAATCGGTCGGATGGCCGCGGATATACAGCATGCCGTTGATCGAACTGGTGCCGCCCAGAACCTTGCCGCGCGGGTTGTACATCGGCCGCCCGTTCAGTTCCGGCTCGGGCTCGGATTCGAACATCCAGTTCACCTTGGGATTGGTGAACAGCATGGGATAGCCCATCGGCACCTTGATCCAGAAGGCGCTGTCGCGGGGGCCCGCCTCCAGCAGCAGGACACGGTATTTCCCCGATTCCGCCAGCCGCCCGGCCACCGCGCAGCCTGCCGAACCGGCGCCCGAGACGATGAAGTCGAACTCGCTGTCGAAACGCATCGCGTCCTCCTTGGCGCAGCGGCGCGCCCTTGCCTGGGCGCGCGCCTGCGGTGCCTTACAGATCCTCGGGACGCACGAAGCTGCCGTCCTTGACGGTCAGGATGCCCATGCCGAAGGTCGCGGCCCGTTCCGGGGTGAAATTGTAGACGCCCTGCCCCACGATCACCGGCACGTCCTTGATGCCGGCCAGGGCATCGCGCAGCTCCTCGCGCGTCGCATCCGGACCGGCGCGGCGCAGCGCATCGGCAAAGACCATCATCGTCGAATAGCCCTGCGGCACCCAGTTGTCGGCCTCGACCCCGTGCCTGGTCTTGTAGGCTTCGGCAAAGGCGCGGGAAGGCTCGTCGAAGCCGCCCGGCGTCCATTCGCCGATCACGGTCACGCCCTCGACCGCGCTGCCGCCGGTGTTGAGGAACTCGGGCGAGGCCAGCGATTGCAGGCCGAAGATCTGCACCTCGGGGTCAAGGCCCGCCTGCTTGAACTGCATGATGACATTGGCGCCAAGCGCGGCCGGGGTGGCGATGAACAGGCAATCGGCATCGCTTTGCGCCACCTTCACCGCCAGCGCCGAAAAGTCGATGTCGGACAGCTTGACCCCATCGAGCTGCGCCTTCACCCCATGCTCCCTGACCCGCTCCATGAACACATTCGCCATGGCGACATAGGCTTCGTTGTCCAGAACGGTGATGACCGCGCAATTCTGCACGCCGCGCCTCTCGGCCGCATAATCGGCGATCGGCGGCGTGGCGATCCCGGCCGGCTGCGAAAACGGGAAGGACCAGGGCCCGGCCAGCGGCACGGCATCGTTGTTCGACTGCATATAGGCCAGGATGCCCAGATCGTTGGCCGCGGCCGCAGCCGCCGGGGCGATGGCGCCGGTGGTCGGGCCGATGATGGCGATGGTTTCCGAATCGGCGGCGCGCCGGCCGATCAGACCCAGCGCCTGACCACGGTCGCCGGCGTCGTCGTCCAGCGTATACCGGATCGTGACCCCCTCGCCCGCCAGGCCCTTGGCGTTGATTTCCTCGATGGCCATGACCGCGCCATCGGCGATGCCGCGGCCGATGAAGGCCGGGCTGCCGGTCAGCGACTGGATGATCGCCACCTTGACCTCCTTGGCCATGGCCATCGGCGCGAAGGCGGCAGAGACGGCAAGCGCGGTGCCCATCAGGATTCTCGGTGACATTCGTTCTCCCTCCCTGGGGCGCCCGGCGTCGTGATCCGGCTGCCCCTGTTGAAACCGGCGCCCGACACGGCCGCACCGGGGAAGCGGCGGGCAGTGGTTGATTCGTGCCTGCCAGCAAAAGAACACAAATTTATAGTTGTTGTATACAAAAATATGTGTCTATGAATTATGGATCGGGAGAATCCGCAGAACCCCGACCGGGAAGGGAGAGGCTCGTGTTCCTGCAACAACTCGTCAACGGCCTGGTGATCGGCGGGGTCTATGCGCTGTTCGCGCTTGGCTTCACGCTGATCTTCGGCATCCACAAGATCATGAACCTGGCCCATGGCGGGATCTTCATGACCGGGGCCTTCATCGGCCTTTACTCGGTCCAGGCCGGGCTGCCCCTGTGGCTGGCCTTCATCCTGGCGATGGTCGGCGCCGGTCTCGTCTCGGTCATCATCGAGGTCACGGCCTTTCGCCGCCTGCGCCAAAGCGGCGAGGTCGAGTTCAGCGCCCTGATCTCCTCGATCGGCGCGAACCTGGTGCTGGTCTCCATCGCGCAGATCCTGTCCAAGACCCAGGTGCTGCGCTTTCCCTTCGACACTTTCCCGGTGGTGATCTTCAAGCTCTGGGGGCTGCGGGTCTCGGCGCTGCAGCTGGCCATGGCGGTGCTGGCGATCCTGCTGGTAGCGGGGCTTTCCTGGTATCTCTACCGGACCGGCTTTGGCCGCCAGGTCCGCGCCGTGGCGCAGAACGAGCGCGCGGCGCTGCTGGCAGGCATCCGGCCCAGCGTCATCTATTTCCAGACCTTCATGCTGTCGGGCATGCTGGCAGGGGCGGCGGGGGTGCTGGTCGGGCTGGCCTTCAACTCGATCCATTTCATGATGGGCGACCCGTTCCTGCTGCGCGGCTTCGTCGTGGTGATCCTGGGCGGGCTGGGTTCGGTCGCGGGGGCGCTGGTCGCCTCGCTGGGCTTCGGGGTGCTGCAAACGCTGAGCGTCGCCTATCTGTCGTCGCGGCTGTCCGACATCATCATCTTCGGCCTGCTCTTTGCGGTGCTGCTGCTGCGCCCCAACGGCCTTTTCGGGCAGGACGAGGCCGGCGTGCTGAGGGGGCGGCGCTGATGGACATGCTGCTGAGCTTTCGTCCGCTGTTCGACCTGTTCCTGATCCACCTGGGCTTTGCCTATTCGCAATATATCGTGCTGCGCGCCGGCGCCTTTTCCATCGGCAATGTCGGCCTGTCGGCCATCGGCGCCTATACCGCGGCCATCCTGACGGTGAATTACGGCCTGCCGCTGCCGGTGACGCTGCTGGCCGGCACCTTTGCCGGGCTGGCCTTCGGCGCGCTGCTGGCGATCCCGCTGGCGCGGCTGCGCGGGGTCTACCAGGCCATCGCCTCGCTCGCCTTCGTGCAGATCGTGCTGTCGGCCAATCTTTACGCCGAGAACATCACCGGCGGCGCCATGGGCTTTTCCGGCATCCCCAAGCTGGTCGGCACCGGGACGCTGCTGGTCTGTGCCTTGGCGACGATCTACGTGATGCTGGCGATCTCGCGCTCGCGGCTGGGCCGGGCCTTCGACGCCGTGCGCGAGGACGAGGGCATGGCGGTGTCGCTGGGCATCAACGCCGCGCGCACCCAGGCCGTCGCCTATATGATCTCGGGCCTGCTCGCCGGGCTTTTCGGCAGTCTCGAGGCGCTGCATTCCTATGCGGTCGAGCCGAACCAGTTCGGCTTTCACCTGATCATCGTCGTGCTGTCCTATGTCGTGCTGGGCGGCCGGCGCAGCATCTGGGGGCCGCTGGTGGGCGTCGCCCTGCTGATTGCGCTGCCCGAGATCTCGCGTCCGCTCGCCGATGCGCGGATCATGATCTATGGCCTGATCCTGATGGCGGTGATGAACTTCATGCCGCGCGGCATCGTCGACACGCTGGTCGCCCGCCGCCGCAGCCGCGCCGCCACCCCCGAGGTCCGCCAGGCAGAGGTGAAGGGATGACCGATCTTGTCCTTGAGCATGTCCACAAGAATTTCGGCGGCGTCATCGCCGCGAAGGATGTCAGCATGCGGGTGCCGGCGGGGCGGATCACCGGGCTGATCGGGCCGAACGGGGCCGGCAAGACCACGCTGATCAACCTGATCACCGGCATGCTGTCGCTCAGTTCGGGCAAGGTGCTGTTCGGCGACCGCGACATCTCGGCCGAGCCGGCCGACAAGGTGGCGCGCGCCGGCATGGGCCGCACCTTCCAGAACATCCGCCTGCAGAAAGAGGCCAGCGTGCTGGCCAATGTCATGGTCGGCTTTCACCGGCACGAGACCTGCTCGCTGATCGCGGCGATCCTGGGCCTGCCCTCGTCGCGGCGCGAGGATGCGCTGCTGCGGCAAAGGGCGATGGCGCTGCTCGGGCGGTTCGGCATGGCCGGGCATGCGGACAGCCCCGCGGGCAGCCTGGCCTATGGCCACCAGCGCAAGGTCGAAATGATGCGGGCGCTGGCCACCGATCCCGAGTTGATCCTGCTGGACGAGCCGGTCGCCGGCATGAACGATGTCGAGGCGCTGCAACTGGGCCGGATCTTTCGCGAGCTTGCCGACGAGGGCAAGGCGATCCTGCTGATCGAACACAACATGCGCTTCGTGCAGGAGCTTTGCGACCATGTCTATGTGCTGGACGGCGGCCGGCTGATCGCCGAGGGCAAGCCCCGCGAGGTGGTCGCCGACCCCGCCGTCATCACCGCCTATCTGGGAGAGGAATGATGCTGCTGACGGTGACGGACCTCCATGCCTCCTACAGCGGCATCCGCGCGCTGGCCGGCGTTTCGCTGAACGTCGCCGAGGGCGAGATGGTGGCGCTGATCGGGCCGAACGGCGCCGGGAAATCGACGCTGCTGAACTGCATCAGCGGCATCGTCCAGCCCGGCGCCGGCCAGATCCGGGTCGAGGGGGTCGAGCTGGCGCGCAAGCCCGCCTGGGCCATCGCGCGCAGGGGCATCCTGCAATCGCCCGAGGGGCGGCAGGTGCTGCCCGACATGTCGGTGCTGGAGAACCTGCAGGTCGGCGCCAATGCCCTGCACGGCCGCCGGCCGACCCATGACATCGAGGCGGTGTTCCGGCTGTTCCCGATCTTGCGGGAACGGCAGGAGCAGCTGGCCGGCTCGCTTTCGGGGGGCCAGCAGCAGATGCTGGCCATCGGCCGTGCGCTGATGGGCGGGCCGCGCCTGCTGCTTCTGGACGAGCCCAGCCTGGGGCTTGCCCCGGTCATCGTGCAGCAGGTCTTCGAGGCGCTGGCGCAGCTGCGCCGCGACGGCATGACGATCCTGCTGGTAGAGCAGAACGCGCGCAAGGCCCTGCAGGTCTCGGACCGCGCCTATGTTATCGAACAGGGCCGTGTCGTGACCCAGGGGCCCAGCCGCAGGCTGGCACAGGACGACGGCGTGATCGCGCATTACCTGGGCACCGGCGGGCATTGACCCGCCCTGCCCTTCCGGTGCCCTATGCGGCGGCGGTTTCGGTTTCCAGCGCCCGGCGCGCGCGCATGTGTTCGGCCGGCAGGTTCACCGTCTCGACGCAGACCAGCCTTTCGCCGCGATAGCTGCGCACCAGGAGCCGCGTCGGATCGGACGAGGGCTCGACCTCGGTCCGGTCGGCGCCATCGCGCAATCCGGCGATTTGCAGCTTGTGCGGACCCTGGTCGCTCCAGAACCAGGGCGTCCTGGCAAAGGGCACGGGCTGGCCCGCCAGCCGCTCGGCCAGGCATTTCGCCTGATCCACGGCGGCCTGCACCGATTCCAGCCGCAGATGCGGCCCGCCCGGCCCCTGCGCCACGGCGGCGCAATCGCCGATCGCCGAGATGGCCGGGTCCGCGGTCGCCAGGAAGCAATCGGCGAGGATGCCGTTTTCCACCGCAAGCCCGGCCTCGCGCGCCAGCTCCGCATTGGGCACCACCCCGGTCGCCATCAGCACCGCATCCGCGGCAATCGTCCGGCCATCCGCCAGCTCCACCGCGCCGGCGGCACCGTCCGGCCGCGCCAGGATGCGCCGGACCGCGACGTCCAGGTGGATCTCGACCCCCGCATCGCGATGCGCGCGCAGGAAATGGTCCGATACCGCCGGCGAAACCGCCCGCGCCATCAACCGCCCGGCCGCCTCAAGCAGCGTGACCCGCAGCCCGGCGGCACCGAACGCCGCCGCCGCCTCGAGCCCGATGAAGCCGCCGCCGACGATCACCACATGCCGCGCGGTGGCGGCCAGGCCGCGCATCCGGTCGGCATCGTCCAGGCCGCGCAGCGCCACCACCCCCGGCAGGTCCGCACCCTCGATAGGGGGAAGCCGGTTGCGGGCGCCGGTGGCCAGAACCAGGTGCCCATAGCCCAGTCGCCGGCCGTCCGACAGGACGACGGCCTGTCGGGCGCGCTCGATCCTTTCCACCCGGCTGGAGGTCAGCACGGCGATGTCGTTCATCTCATAGAACTCGGCCTTGCGCAGCAGCAGGCGCTGGGGCTCGCCCTCGTTGAAATAGGTCTTGGACAGCGGCGGGCGGCTGTAGGGCAGGAACGGCTCGTCCCCCACAAGGACGATGGGACCGGGATAGTCCTTCTGCCGCAGGCTGATCGCCAACTGGCAGGCGGCCTGCCCCGCCCCGACGATGACGACTGCATGGTGATGGCTTCGCTGCATGGGGCCTCCGCTGGAAAAGGCGATCCCGGCGGGCCGCGCCGGGAAAGCATCTTCGCCGACAAGAACCGATCCGCGAGAGCATCTCAAGATAAAAATACTAAATAGCAGTTTATGTATGCAATTCTGCGCCAAGATTCCAGGCTGCTGCCTGACAAACACGGGAAATCTAACCGCACGGTGTAGCCCGCGCGGGGAAAAGCCCCGTATGCCCTCAGGCGCACCCAAATTAAAAATATATTTGACTGGTGAAATAAATATCATAAATGTGCCAAAAAATACAAGGGAGGAATCGATGAAACGAATGATCGCCGCCGCCGGCGCGGCCCTGATTGCGCTTGCGACGCCGGCAATTGCCGAGCAGCCGACCGTGGTCATCATGCAGTCCCTGACCGGCCCGGCCGCCTTCATGGGCGCCGGCGTGTCCGAGGGCATGGCCATGGCCTTTGCCGAGGCGAACGAAAAGGCCGAGTTCGGCGCCGGCAAGTCCGTCCGCGTCCTGGTCGAGGACGATGCCTCGGACCGCACCCAGGCGTTGACCCTGATCACCCGCCACGCCAACGCCCCGGAGGTCAGGATGATCCTGGGCCCGACCAGCGGCGCCGTCGCCATCGCCGGGGCCGAGCTGGGCAACCGGCTGGAACTGCCCATCGTCACCCTGACCAACAACCTGGACATCCCCGCCGCCGGACCCTGGGGCTTCATCAGCACGCAACCGCCGCGGCAGATGATGTCCTACCTAGCCGATTTCGCCGCCGACACCCGCAAGGTCGAAAGATGCTCGACCGTCTCGATCAAGGAGATCGAGGTCTATGTCGCCCTGCGCGCGGCCTTCGAGGATCTGGTCCGCGAAAAGGGCGTCGCCGTCCTGTCCAGCGAATCGGTGTCCTCCTCGGACATCGACTTCTCGACCCTGGCGACCAAGATCGCCGGGCAGGACATCGACTGCCTGTTCATCTCGGCCATGGCGGCTCAGGGCGGCAATATCGTGCGCCAGCTTCGCGAAGCCGGTCTAGACGAGAAGGTCGAGATCTTTGGCATGAACACCTTTTCCTCGCCCGAGTTCACCCAGACCGGCGGCGGCGCGACCGAGGGCGTCTACATGCTGTCCGACTGGGTGCCGGGCGGGTTCAACGACTTCTCGGTCGCCTTCGCGCAGAACTTCCAGGCCCATGCCGGCCGGGCGCCGGACAATTGGGCGGCGCTTGGCTATACCATCGGCCGCGTGGCCATCGAGGCGATGAAGGCCGCCGGACCCGAAAGCGGACGCGACGCCATCCGCGATGCGCTGAGCGCGACCAGGGACGTGGCCTCGGTGATCGGCAGCGGCTCCTACAGCTATGTCGACGACCGCTCGCCGGTCAGTGGCAGCAACGTGGTGCAGATCAGGAACGGCACCGCCGTGCTTTATACCGAATGACCCCCGGCAGGGCGCGGCAAGACAGCCGCGCCCCACCCAGATGGAGTGATCGCGATGGTGGCCGAGCCCCAGCATTTCCCGCATATCTTCCGCCCCCTTCGCATCGGGGGCATACAGCTTTCCAACCGGATCATGGCGCCGCCGCATGGCC
The DNA here is from genome assembly GCF_046335115.1 of Paracoccus sp. P2. Classification (NCBI taxonomy): domain Bacteria; kingdom Pseudomonadati; phylum Pseudomonadota; class Alphaproteobacteria; order Rhodobacterales; family Paracoccaceae; genus Paracoccus; species Paracoccus sp. P2. The sequence continues at coordinate 207,179 of NZ_JBGOSN010000002.1, forward strand.
GCATCATCGCCGATCCGCTGGCCTCGCCGAAAGAGGCCGAGCGCTTTTCCGGCTATTGGCTCGAACGGGTCCGCAACGGCCTTTGCTGGGTCGACGGCGTCAATACCTTCATCGACAACCGCATGGTGCCGCGCGGCTATGCGCCCTCGGGACTGGGCGCGACCCTGCGCGGCAGCGTCCACAACCCGCAGTATCGCGACCGCATGGCGCGCCTGGCCCAGGACATCCACGCCCATGGCGCCGTGGTGACGGCGCAGGTCATCAACCAGGGCGCCATGCCGCATTCCGCCTCGGGCGTGCTGGCCAATTACACCAACAATGCCGGCACCCACACCCTGACCGGCCCCGAGATCGCCCGCATGATCGAGGATTACGTCCTGGTCGCCCGCACCGTGCGCGATTGCGGGCTGGACGGGATCGAACTGCACGCCAATCACGAGGACGTGCTGCAACTGTTCCTGTCACCCGCAACCAACCACCGGCAGGACGAATACGGCGGCAGCGCCGAAGGCCGGCTGAAACTGCTGACCGACGTGCTTGCCGCCATCCGCGCCGAGGTGGGGCGGGATCTGACCCTCGGCATCCGCTTTAACATGCACGAGCTTTTCGAAGGCGGCTACGATCTGGACGAGGGCATCGCCATCGCCCGCGCCGTCGAGGCGACCGGGCATATCGACTTCTTCCACGGCGTCATCGGCAACAACTGGGGCGCGCCCAGCTATATCCAGCCGCATCTCTACGGCGTCGCGCAATGGTCCGAGATGGCCGGCCGCTATCGCGCCGCCCTGTCCGTGCCCGTGGTCTATAGCGGCCGCGTCGATTCCCCCGAGGCGGCCGAGGCCGTGCTGGCCCGCGGCCATGCCGACGTGGTGGGCGTCGCGCGCGGCTTTTTCGCCGACCCCGCCTTCGTCGCCAAGGCGCGCCAGGGCCGCAGCGCGCAGATCGTGCCCTGCATCGGCTGCAACGACTGCCTGCACGCGGTCTCGGTCGAGAAGCTGCCCTTCGGCTGCGCGGTCAATCCCCGCGCGGGTCGCGAGGCCGACCCGCCCCTCGCCCGCGCCGCCCAGCCGCGCCGGATCATCGTCGTCGGCGCCGGCCCGGCCGGGATGGAGGCCGCCGCGGTCGCCGCCGAACGCGGTCACGCGGTGGTGCTGCTGGAGCGGGAGGAAGCGCCGGGCGGGCAGATGCGGCTGGCCGCTGCCGTGCCCGAGAACCGGCAATTCCTGGCCTATATCGACCGCCAGCACGACCGGCTGCGCGCCGCCGGTGTGGACATCCGCCTGGGAACCGAGGCCAACCCGCAGGCGATCACGGCGCTTTCGCCCGACGTGCTGCTGCTGGCCACCGGCTCGCGCCCGCGCCGCCATGCCGTTCCGGGCGCCGAACTGCCTTTCGTGATCGAGGGTCGCGACCTGCTGGCGGGGCGGGCGCAGGTCGGCCGCCGCGCGCTGGTCGTCGCCCGCGAGGATCACATGCAGCCCCTGACCGTGGCCTCGGCGCTGGTCGAGCGCGGCGTGCATGTCCGGCTGCTGTATCAGACGCCGGCGGTCGCGCCGCTGGTGGGGAAATATTCCATCGGCGCGATCATGGCCCGGCTGACCGCCGCCGGCGCCGAGCTGCGCGTCATGGAGCGCGTCACCGCCATCGCGCCCGGCCGCGTGGCGACGCGCAATGTCTATTCCGGCGCCGAGGCGCTGCATGAGGGTTTCGACAGCGTGGTGCTTGCCTGCGGGGCCGAGCCCGAGACCGCGCTGGCCGAGGCCTTGCAGGCGCAGGGGATCATCGCGCCCCTGCTTCTGGGCGACGCCTATGTGCCGGACCGCATCCTTGCGGCGACGCGGGAAGCCTATGAGATCGCCTCGCGGTTGTAAGGAACGCGGCGGCCGCGAGGGGTTCGCGGCCGCCCGGCATGTCTGCCGGGCCTAGGGCTGGTAGCCGAAGGTTTCGAAATCGCGGGCGTAATGGTCGCGCACGCGGATGCGGTCGGCGGGGCTCCATTCGATCTCCAGCGGATCCGAGCGCAATTCGTGGGGGTTCTGCTGGGACGGGGTCACGCCCAGCCGCTCGGCCACGGCCGCCAGGGGGCTGGAGAGCCCGTCCTCGAGCTTGAAGACCTCGACATCCTTGCCGAGGAATTCCCATTGCGGGCGCAGGTGGTTGTCGAGGTGGAACTTGGCGCGGCGCTGCTGGTCCAGGTTTTCCTCGATCCAGGGCGAAAAGGCGGGCAGGCCCTTCCAGAAACTGTCCTTGGCCAGCTGTGCCCGCATCCGGTATTCGCTTTCGATCCGGTGATAGGGGTTGCGCACGATGGTAAAGGCGTAGTCGAAGAAGCCCTCGCCCAGCAGCGCCTCGATATCCTGCGCGCGATAATGCTGCGGCGTGCAGCGGCTGGCATGGGGAATGCCCATGGAAAACAGCCGCAGGGGGGCGATGCCCTTCATCCAGCTCTCGACCGAGGTGCCCCCCGCCTTCGGGATATGGATGAAGAGGATACGCTTGCCGTTATGCTGGATGAAGGGCATATGAAATATCCCGCAATCCTATCACGCAACTATTATTGGAATTCGTAACATTGATAGTCTTTTTGGTAAAAAGCCTTAATTTTCTCCGAAGCATTTGCGGATAAAGCTTCGACGGGTATCTTCGGCCCCCCGTTCTGCGCATGAGGCAAATCCAAAGGCATATTGGCGCGTTCGCTAAGGTCTTGCCGCAAGTTATCCAGCTCATCCATTTGGTATATCCGCGAATATATCTTAGAATTTTCCCCAAGGAAAGTCGCCTGCGGATCGGTGTGATGAGCAATCGAAGGAGAATAATGACGATAGATTTCCAATCTCTCTACAAAATCCTCCAAACTGGGATTCGGCATGGCCCCGGCGATTATTGCTTCAGAAGAAAGCCTCTTTTCGCTGAGTTCCTTGTGGAAACATACTCGGTTGGAATAACATGAAACAAACCTCCTGACAGGGTCGCGTACAACGCAAATCACATGGTGATCCCTGATCCTCTCCTGAATATTTTTCCTAAACGGAACCGTCGGATAATATCCGTGAATATGAAATTTTACGCTATTTCGAATGGTCGGAACGAAATCATGCTCATTTCGATACGGTAAAACATCGCCTTCAAAGAGGTGCAAGCCACCTTTGGAGAAGGAATATATGCAACCTTGATCTTGTCAACAATAATAGCCATTATCAGTCTTACTCCATTTTCACCAGGCATCGGGCCATTCATTAGATTACAGTATTGTAACCGTTCTCCTGATAGAATTCCTTCAACTCGGCATGGCATACTTGGATGGCCGTATTTGCCGCGTCCCAGTCGTGCTCGATCATGATCTTCACCGGATCCTTCCAACCGTCCCGCACATCCTGATAGGGCAGTTTATAGAGATCGCAGAATTCTGTGATGCGCGAATCATAGACCAGATAATAACAGGGTTTACCCTGCAACAGGGCCACCATGTTCCCATGGAAACGGAAGCCAATGATTGCATCCAGTTCGGCAGCAAGGGAAAGCCATTCCTCTATGCTCTTGACGCTGACCATGTGGCGGACAAGATCCTGCGGCGCCAGTTCCTTTTCGCCGGCGATGTTCTTGATCACGGCACTGGCGGCCTCCATGCGCTCGATCATCGGCAGTTTTTCATCCGCGACCTTAAATTCGGTCATCACGCCCTGCTCGAACAACGACAGCTTGGCGCATTCGCCAATCCCATACAGAATCGCATCGACATGGGCGCGTCGCGCCTCCTTGGGGGCAACGCAGAAGATATTGTCTGACAGCCCGCTGTGAAGCGATACACCCAAGGCGCATTTCTTAGTCGACAGGCGTTCTGGAAGGGAAATCTGCGGACATTTCAACGTATAGAAAAGCGAAGGACAGCCTGTTACCCGGATGTTGGATGCGCCCAGCCGATCCAGAACCGCGGCGGTGAAATCGCCCCTGACCGAAATGCTCTTGGAACGCTCGTTCAGACGGGCGACGAAACCTTTGGCTCCCTCGTTCTGGTCTAGGAACGTGACATCCTGCGTCGGATTTTGCGCCCCCAATCCGACGATCGCCAGAGGCGCGTCAATGCTGTCCAGCGTCTTGTTGACGGCATCGAAATCCATATTATTATGCAAATAGGTCGAACCGCGGATCAAGGCCCTATCAACCGACTGCGTCAGCAAGTTGCCGAAGCTCAGGCGAACGGTGTCTCCTAGGGCAACCTCGCGCAGAATGGCCGCACAAACCAGCATGTCGCCATAATTGGGCTTCCACTTCGAAGTCCGCATGTCCGCCCAAGTCGTCAGATTCTTATCGGACGAATGGTTGAAATGGACAAGAGCTGTTTTCATGTGTTGAACATTTCCTATTTGGTTTTTCAAGACGCGAGAAGACCGGCTTAGCGGCTTAGCAGCTGATCGAGCCGTCCGGCAAAGGGTCGGATCATGCTCCCCCAATCCCGCCCCTCCATATCCGCCCGGGCGCGCGCGGACAGGCGCAGGACCAGGTCAGGATCTGCGGCCAGCCGGGCCAGCGCGGAAAGCGCCTCGGCAACGGTCTCGTCCTGCGACAGCACCACGCCGTTCTCCCAAGGAAGCAAGACCTCGGTCACGGCCCCTGCATCCGTCGCGATGGGGATCACCCCCGAACGCATCGCCTCCAGGATCGTCAGCGGCAGCCCTTCGTAATAGGAGGGCAGGATGAAGACATCTGCCCATTCGAAGGCTTCCGCAAGCCCCTCCGGCGTGGTCAACGGGGGCTCCAGCATATTACCGATGTCTAGCGGGATCTCGACCGACATGTCGGCCATGACAGACTTGCCGATCAATCGCCATTCTAACGGCAAGCGCATGACCTTCGCCATCTCTACAATAGAGACCAGCCGCTCCACCCCTTTTTGATGATCTAGGCGGCCAAGGTATATTACGCGAAGTGGTGCATTGGCTGCCCGGTTTGCACGCCGGTCCGCAATCCGCTCTTCCGCGCCTTCCGGAAGGTCAAAGCTCGGGGCATTTGGAAGCGGTATGATCTTATCCGCTGGCATCCCCATGGCATGGCACCAGTCGGCAAGTTGGTGGGAGCATGGCAGAATCAGATCATAAGCGTGCTCAAAGGCCAATCCCAGATAGGTACTTCCATTATGGCGCCGGAACGGGCTAAGATCGCTCAGATGAAGTGAAACGGCTGTTTTCACACCCAAACGCTTCAACGGGCCCATTACGCCGGAGATTGCGCCCCCGTGGAAGTTGATCAGCAGGTCCAGCCAAGCGAACATTGCCGTTGCGTCGCCTTGGTTTCCGAAACGAGACCAGTCTGGCACACCAGTTCCGATATAGGACGACGAGGCGGGTTCCCAGATCTTGAAATCGGGATCCGCCAAGAAGGTCACGCTTTCAAAAGTTTCACGCCATTCTTGGCTGAAATTGCAGCTACTGGAATCAAGGACGAACAGGTGGGGAATCCATCCTTCCGCCTTCATCGCCTTGGCGACATTCAACGCTACGCGTTCAACGCCGCCGAACTCAACCAACGGCAAGGCAAAGCCTACATGACGACCATCAGTCGCCACACGCGGATAAGCCGCTGTTGATCTGGTCGGTGCGCGGGGGATCTCATGAGTCCTGGAGCGCCACGAAATTCCCGGAACGCGCCAGTCCCATTGCTGCGACAGCGCATCCCGGAAGGGCGAAGCCTGGTAACGTGCAGCCAGCGCCACCAGATCATGTGCGGCTGCGGTGTAAAAATCATCCCGCTCGTCAAGCAAGGCGTCCGGCAGTTGTAAGCGCAGCACCGTACTTGGAACATTGCATGGACGCGCAGCCAAGCCAGCGACCCAAGCAATCGAGCTGTCACGAACGACTTCGTTGAACAGGCCGGGGCGGACCATCACCATTGCAGCATGAAGTTCCGTCGACCCCTGCGCTTCTTGTTCGCTCCAGCCGATGCGGTCGGCTTCACGCGGCTCGATCTCCAACGCAGCGAAGCAATGCTGGGTCAGGCGGCGCTCCATCGTCCACAACACGCCATGCAGCAGGCGGCCGCGGCGCAGTTGCTCCAGCACCGACGAATGCGTCATCACCAGGATCGGCGGCATGTGATGCTGGCTGTTGTCGGTCTGCGTGCGCCACCATTGCTGCTCGAACTCGGCCACGGTCAGGACGCGGCCGTCGAGGGCGTCGGGATCGACCGTCAGCAGCACCTCGTGGCGGTCGGTCAGGAAGATGGCATAGCGCGGCGCCTCTTTCTGCTCCAGTTCCAGCAGCCCGCGCGGGCTGAACAGGCGCTTGTGCTTCTTGCGCATCTCGCTGCGGATCGCTTCGGCATCGCGCTCGGAATCGGCCAGCATGCTCTCGGCGCGCTTGCGATAGAGAAAGCCGAAATTGTCGATGTTGCGGCCGCGGAAGCCCGCCTCGGCGGCGGTCAGGAAGAAATCCCAATCCTCGAAGCCGGATTTGAACGAGGTGTCGAAATAGACCCCGGCATCAAAGACCTCGCGCCGGATCAGGCTGCCGGCCTCGCAGATGTTCATCACAGTATGGATCAGCAGAGAATAGTCGCCGCCGTAATCCCCGGCCCAGCTGAGGCCGAACATGTCGATATTGGGATAGATCCAGCCGGCGTCGGGATGCTGCGCCAGCGCCGCCATGGCATTGGCCATGGCGTCGGGACGCAGCCGGTTGTCGGCGTCCAGCATGTAGATCGCCTCGACCGAAGCCCATGTCGCCAGCGCATGACGAATGCCATGGTTGCGCGCATCGCTGAGCCCGCCATTGGGCTTGCGCAGGTAGGTGATCCGGTCGGGATAGCTCAGCGCATATTCCCGGCAGACCAGGTCGGTCTCGCGATGCGGGCAGCCGTCGTTGACCAGGACCAGCTGGATCGGGAAGTCCGCCCGCTGGGCCAGGACGCTTTCGATCGCCTCGGCCAGCAGCACCGAATGGCGAAAGATCGGCACGACCACCGCCAGCCGCGGCATCTGAACCGGCACCGTGTCCGCGTCCTGGGGGCGCAGGAGAATCTGTTGCATCCTCTTCCCCCTCAGAACTGCAGGCAGATGTTCGAGAAGGTAGACCAGCCGTAATGGTTGCTGGAATGCCCGCGCGGCAGGCGCGTCATCAGATAGAGGTCATGCGGCCTGTCCAGCGATTCGGGCAGCAGAACATGCGCCTGGCCCTCTTCCTCGGGCTGCAGCCTGATCCAGCCGGAACTCAGGGCCGGGTCGAAGACCGGCAGGCGGCCGGGCTGGTGCGGGCGCTGGTCCTGCGGCAGCAGCGCCAGCTGGTATTCGACCGGCGGCGCCTCGGCATGGCGGGTCAGGAGCGAGGCGAACACCTGCCGCACGCCCGGCAGGGCCAGCCCCGCCAGGATACCGCATGCGGTCTGGTCGGGCAGCACATGGACCAGCAGCGCCTCGCCGGACTGGAACAGCGGCACGGTATCGTGCAGCGTTTCCAGGTTGATCGCGGTCGCCAGCGTGTCCCGCTCGACCCGGCGCAGGCGGTTCTTGCCGCCGACCTGGATAAAGGCGTTCGCCGGGACCGGCGCCCTTGCCCCGGCGATCCAGCGCCAGATCTGCAAGGCCGGCAGGGTCTCGACCGGCTGGCCGTCGACCTCGGGATGGAAACGCGGCTCGGGATGCTGCACCGCGCTGGCCAGCCGGATGGTATCCCTGCCCTGATAGACGACGTTCAGCATCAGGCTGATCGTGTCCGGCCCCAGCGCGCGGTCCAGCGAAAAGCGCAGCCAGCCCTGGGTCAGCCGCGCGGCCGGCACTTCCCAGATCGCCAGGGTTTCGTTGGTGTCGGGGCTCAGCAGGCTGACGTTCAACACCCCTTCCGACGGGGGCGTCTCGTTGCTGATCTGGACCGCGATGTCGCTCAGCCCGACGCTGGAACCCGGCAGCCGCTGCACCAGCCGCGAGCCGTTGCGCAGGGTGATCGGCAATTGCCCCGAGACCGGCGACAGCGTGGTCTCCAGCTTGCGATGCTGCGGTCCGTGCCGATAGACGAACTGCTCGAGGTTCTGGAAGCTGGCCTGGATCTCCTCGTGCTGCTGGCGCAGCAGGCCCAGTTCGCGCATGAACCGGGTCGAGCGCTGCGCGCCTTGCTGCTGGGCCTTGGTCATCTGCACGACCAGCCATTCCAGCACCTTGGCGCGCGCATCCGCGGTATCGGCCATCTCCAGCGGGATTTCCGCCGGAGCATCGACATCCAGCTTGCTGCGCCACAGGCTGGCCAGCTTTGCCAGATGGCCCTTGCCGCTGTCCGACAGGGGCAGGCGGCCGATGACCCGCAGGGCCACCTGGTCGAGCGGCAGGACTTGCCCGCCGTCGTCGTTGAATTCGACATTGTCCGGCGTCCCGGAGGCGACGATCAGGGAGACCGGAAGCGAGAGCGCGGAAACCCCGTTAAAGTCTTCGGGCGCCACGAGAATGGAGGCAAATTGTTTGGACATGGGAATGGCGATCACAGTGGGATGAGGAGGGGGGAGGGGGCAAAAGGCCAACTTAGTAAACTAAACTCATCGGTTCTTGCGACATTTGAGCCCGAATGGCAACCGGGCACGAACTATCGCCAGGGCGGTATGCTTTCCGGTTGTATTAAGGCCGCTTTGTGACGGGCTTGCAAAGCGTTTTGCCATCTTGCTGCGCCGCCGGGGCAGGCAAAGCGCAAAGAACCGCTCATTCGGGCGGCGGGCTGCCGCCGGATTGGCCTGCGCCCGGCCCGCCCATCGCGATTCCCCCGGCGAATCACCGCCGGCAGGCATGTTTGCGCCGGCTTTTGCCCTCGCCCCGACACATGCTATAGACCTCGGGCGGCGTTGCTGACATGAGCCGTGGCGCGTGGCGATCTGCCGCGCAGCCCAGAGACGGGCCGGTCCCTCCGCAGCCGCGGCGGGGCAACGGGGATGAGGGAAGATGAAGATACTGCTTGTGGGCGCGGGACTGTCGGGCGCGGTGATCGGGCGCCAGTTGGCCGAGGCCGGCCATGACTGCCGCATCATCGACAGCCGCCCGCATATCGGCGGCAATTGCCATACCGAGCGCGACCCCGAGACCGGCGTCATGCTGCATCTTTACGGCCCGCATATCTTCCATACCGACGACGAGGGGGTCTGGGACTATATCAACCGCTTCGCCGAATTCGTGCCGTTCCAGAACCGGGTCAAGACCACCTCGCAGGGCGCGGTCTATTCGCTGCCGGTGAACCTGCACACGATCAACCAGTTCTTCGGCAAGACCCTGCGCCCGGACGAGGCGCGCGCCTTCATCGAAAGCCGCGCCGACCGCTCGATCGCCGAGCCGCAGAGCTTCGAGGAACAGGCGCTGCGCTTCGTCGGCCCCGAACTCTACGAGGCGTTCTTCAAGGGCTATACCGAAAAGCAATGGGGCTGCTCGCCGCGCGAATTGCCGGCCTCGATCCTCAAGCGCCTGCCGCTGCGCTTCAACTATGACGACAATTACTTCTTCCACCGGTTCCAGGGCATGCCGCGCGCCGGCTATACGGCGATGGTGGCGGCGATCCTGGACCATCCGCGCATCTCGGTCGAGCTGGAGACCCCCTATCGCCCCGAGATGGCGGCCCAGGCCGATCACCTGTTCTGGTCGGGGCCGCTGGACGGTTTCTTCGACTACAGGGCACCTCTAAAAATTGCCCTGACCTTGGCGCTGCGATATCGTGACATGGTGAACCGGCATATAGGGGATGCAGCGATGACGCAGATGGGTTTCTTTGNTCAGGACCTGGTCAGCGAGATGATGGAGGCCCGCGACGAGCGCCGCCTGCTGCGCTTCCAGAAGCAGATGGCGGGATACAAGCTGCTCATCATCGATGAACTGGGCTTCGTGCCGCTGTCGAAGACCGGCGCCGAGCTGCTGTTCAAACTGATCTCGCAACGCTACGAGCGCGGATCGACCCTGATCACCAGCAACCTGCCCTTCGATGAATGGACCGAAACCTTCGGTTCCGAGCGCCTCACCGGCGCGCTGCTCGACTGGCTGACCCACCACGTCACAGCAAGGTCGAACAGTTTGGGATTTTGTGCTGCGGCGTTACGCTTGAGCGTATTGACCCATCTGACTCTACCCAGGTCAAGCCGTCAAGGCGACTGCCTGCCGTATTGGTGCTTCCATCGTCGGCGTAGCCCCGGCGCTTGTTTCGGATCAGCGCCAAGGCCGGCTGTTACGCCTTGGGTCTGTCACCCTTTCCCGACGTTTTCAGCGAGCCAGGCCTTGATGAGGGACTGATAGGGCATGTCGCGCTTGTTCGCGGCGACCTTGATCCGGTCGAGCAGGGCGACGGGCAGGCGCAGCGAGATCGAGGTCGAGGTGGGCTTGAGGTTGGGCATGGTCACCCGCTCGGCCTCGCTCCAGTCCAGATGCTCGGCCGAGTCGTGGCTTTCCCAGAAGGTGCGCTCTTCCGCCTCGGTCTCGAAGTCCGGGATCGGCTTATGCTTCCTTGCCATAGGCGTCTCGCTCCTTTCGGCTCATGTCGCGGGCGGAGATCACCCGCAAGAGGCTTTCCCCGCCGCGCAGGGTGAAGGTGATGTGCAGCCTTCGCCCATCGTCGGTATGGCCAAGGGCGTGGAAACGAGCCTCGCCCCCGCTGTGTTTTCTGTCGGCCAGAACCAGAAGCGGATCGTTGAAGAAGACCTGCTCCGCTTCCGACTGGCTGACCTCGTGCTTGTCGGCGTTCTTCCGGGCATTGCCATCGTCCCAGTCGAAGCCCTTGATCCGAGTCCAGTCGATCATGATTGTATATTGGAGGAATATACGCGTTTGTCCAGTGCCACCGTCTTGCCCGCCATCATGCTTACGACGGTCGTCGCCACCCGCTCCGCCGCTGCCGCGAGATACTGCCCGTCGAGATGGGCATAGCGCTCCGTGCTGGCAGGGTTGGCATGGCCGAGTAGCTTCCCGGCAATGGTCAGGCTCTGGCCCTGCATGATGGCGTGGCTGGCATAGGTATGGCGCAGATCGTGCAGCCGGATGTCCTTGGGCAGGCCCGCCCGCCAGCGGATGACGGACCACTGATGGTCGATCTTGCCGATGGGGGCGTTCGGCAGGCGTGACGACGGGAAGACGAAGGGCGAGACCGCGCCCTTCTTCCGTTTCGCAAGCAACCGGATCGCGGGCGAGGACAGCAGCACCTCGCGCGGCCCGGTCTTGGTCGCGGCAAGGTGGAGCCGATCCGGCAGAACCTCGGACCAACGCAGCCGAAGGATCTCCCCGGAACGGCAGCCGGTCAGCAGGATCAGCCGGAGGGCATCGGCCGCGTCGCGGTGCGACGGCGGGCAGGATCTCAGAGCCTTGCCGAGCGCGGTGATCTGGTCGCTGGACAGCAGCCGCCCACGCGCCTTGCGCCGGTTCTTGCGGATCGGCGCGCAGGGGTTAGGTGCATCCTTCGGGATCAGCCTGGCGGATCGCGCGAAGTTCAGCATCGTGACCAGCAGACCGAGCGCCTGATTGGCGCCACCGGGCCGGGTGCGGGAATAGGTGTGGAACCATTGCGCGATCTCCGGCGTGGTCAACCGCAGCACAGGGCGCTTGCCGAATGCGGGGCGAAGCTGGGTGTCGAGATAGACGCGGCAGGAGGCCAGCGTCTCGGGCTTGTAGATGCCCTGTTTGACCGAGAGGAAGGCGTCGGCCAGGGCGTCGAAGGTCAGCGCCTTGGCCGAGGGGGGCGGGGGGGGGGGTGCCTCCCCCGCGATGAGCTTCAAGGCCTGGGCACGGGCATCGGCCAGGTCGATCCGGTCCACCGCGCCGATGGTGATGCGGCGATTGCCCATGCGCAGGGTCCAGGATTTCGCGCCCGAGGGCTGCACCCTCAAGCCGAGGCCTGGCACATGGGCGTCGTGCAGGGTGTATTCGCGCTTGCCCGGACGGNTGCGGCGATTGCCCATGCGCAGGGTCCAGGATTTCGCGCCCGAGGGCTGCACCCTCAAGCCGAGGCCTGGCACATGGGCGTCGTGCAGGGTGTATTCGCGCTTGCCCGGACGGGCATTGCGGATCACCGCCGGGGTGAAGAGGCTGAGGACGGTCATTTGCATGCCTCCTTCCTGATACGCGCGAGATCGGCCTTCACCGCCTTCCAGAACAGTTTCGGGTCCAGCCCGTATTTTTCGCAAAAGGCCGGGATCAGCAGGCGGGAGCGTTTGTACTCCCGCAGCAGATGCGGCGGGATGGCGGGGGAACTCGCCGGCGGCTTGGCGGGTCTGCTCGCCTTGACGAGCTTGGCGGGCTGGCGGCCCTTCCGGGAGAGGGTATCGTTCAGATGCTTGCCGACGCTCGCCGCCGCCCTGCGCAGCGTGTCGTCGGCCAGTTGCGTGTAGCCCTCGGTGATCGCCAGATCGCTGTGATCGAGCAGCCCGGCGACGGTGCGCAAGGGCTCGCCCGCGCTGACGGCGGTGGTCGCGAAACTGTGGCGCAGATCGTGCAGGCGCAGGGTCGGCATCCTGATCTCGATCCTGATCTCGCGCCATAGCGTAGCGAGTGATGCGGTGTTGACCGGCCTGTCATCCTGCCCGAACACCAGATCGCCGGTGCGGGGCAGGGAAGCCAGGAGATCGAGGGCAGGCGTCCCGAGCCAGATCGAGCGCGGCCCGGCCTTGGCATCGGGCAAGGCGGCGCGTGGCCCGTCGATCCAATCCCAACGCAGGGCCGTCGCTTCGCCGCGCCGGCATCCCGTCAGGGCGAGGAAACGGATCAGCGCCACGAGCATGGGCGCCTGCTTCTCCCGCGCGTCGAGGGCACGGCCGAGCCGGGCATAGTCCCTGGCGCGCAGCACCGTGGCGGTGAAGCCGGATTTCTTGCGCCGCATCCCGGCGCAGGGATTGCTGCCCGGCGGCCGCACCGCGACCAGTTCCGCGTGGCGCATCATGCCGGAGAGAACCGCCAGCACCCGGTTGCGCCCGCCGGGGGAGCGAGGCAGGGCCGCGAACCAGTCCGCGATATCCTCGGCGGTCAGTGCCGCGACGAGCTTCTCACCGAGATGGGGCAGGATATGACCCTTGATGCCGTAGCGATGCCCAACCAGCGTTGAAGGTTTCCACTGGCCCGCGCAATCCGCCAGCCATCTTTCCGCGAACGCGGCCACGGTCGTATCGGGGCTGATCGCTGCCGCGGCCCGTTCGGCGCGCAGCGCATCGAGGACGGCGGTGGCCGCTTGTCGGGCGGCTTCCCGCGTCAGGGACGATGCCGTGCCGAGGGTGCGCCGGGTGCTGCGCCCGCCGATCCGGGCCTGGACGATCCAGCTTTCCTTACCGAAGCGGTTGCGCAGGCCTAGGGCGGGAAACTCATCGTCCCATGCGATGGCATCGGCAAGGGGTTCATTGTCACGCCCCGGAGGCACGGGCGGGTGTTTCGGGGCAGCGGCAGTCTGCGATCGGGCCATGTTGGTCACTCCCGCTTTCCGTCAGGACGAAATCCACGCAGTCCCCGGAAAGCGCTCAGGACAAGGTGGAAAGCGCTTTCCCATTCGACTGTGCGAGTTGTCCTGACCTGCCGGGATTCATGCTAACCGCTTGCGCCGGCTGGCTGATCCCGGCTTCCTGCCGCAAGGTGTGACTCTGCCACGAGGTGGCGGTTTCCGTCACACCTGATGCACCAAGTGAATTGGTGCCGCACAGAAGCACAGCGATAAAGACACGTCTCCAAGCAGCTTGGCGAGCGAAGTAGGTTAAGATCATGATGAGCCCGTTTACTCAGAGATTGTTGATAAGATCCGGGCGAAAGCCTGCCCAGTGCGTGTCGCCGGCGACGACGACAGGCGCCTGGCGGTAGCCGAGGGCGACGACCTGCTTCATGGCCTCGTCATCCGTGGTCAGGTCGACCAGCTGGTAGCCGATGCCCTTTGCATCGAGGGCGCGGGTCGTTGCCGTGCATTGGACGCATGCGGGCTTGGAATAGACGGTGATGGACATGGGGCTCTCCGTGGTGGTTAGGGGGCCGAAGCCCCCTTGCTGTTGGCCGGTTATTCTGCCCGGCCGGTCGGGATGATGGCGAAGAGGTCTGCGGCGAGGGTGGTTTCGTAGACCTGGTGGCCGTCCTTCTCATAGCTGCTCTCGGACAGCTTGCCCTCGACCGTGACCAGATCGCCTTTGCGCAGGTTTTCCTTGATGTAGGCGAAGCCGGGAGTGCGCTCGAACAGGGTGACGGTGTTCCAGGACACCCGTTCCTTCCGCTCGCCGGTGTCGCGGTCTTTCCAGCTTTCGGTGTCGCTGATGCGGATTTTAAGGGTCTTGCCGACTTCGCGGATGGCGCCGACATAGCCTTGGATGCTGAATTTGGCGTGGGTGTAAAGCATTTGAGAGATCCTTCTCGCTGGTGTTTCGATGAAAAAGGCCCGCTACGCCTTCCCGGGCGATCAAGAAGAAAGACGGAGGGTCCGCGCCTGCGTGGAAGCCGTCTTTGTTCTTGAAGGCCGCAGGCCGGTCGCAAAGAGGGGAGGCGTGGTAAGTGGGTCTGTCGAAACACATGCGGGAAGGGCGCGCTGCGCCTGGTCCACCCGCGCCCTGCATCCATGGCGCCTGCGCTCTCGACCGGCAGCGACCGGACCCTGAAATCCGCATGCACCAGGAGCTGGAGCCCGCGGCGAGCGGAAGGAACGGATGTCCTGGGTCCGAGGCCTCGGGGCAGCACTCTGGTCTGCATCAAGGAAAACCTGCCTGCGATCTGCCGGTCGGGGGGCCGAGCTGATCCGGCTGTGAGAAGGACGGCCACCAGGTCTACGGGCACCTGGTTGCCGGGCTGAAGCTGTGACGACCCGGGCAGGGGCAGAATAACCGGCCAGCGGCGAGGCGGCTGCGCATGTGCCATAGGAAAGTGATCCGTGAGAACAATATGAGAATCTTGGCCGGTATCGGACACGCGGTCAAGTTGCGAAACCGCCAGCGATGCGGCACGAGGCGCAGGAGCAGGCTGGAAGTGGTGCCGCGAGCTGCCCTGGTCGGACAGGACAGGCTGAATGAATAGAGCCGCGCCCTCGGGCGCGGCAATTTCGATCATCTGTCCGCCCAAGTCGTGACCGGCGGCGAGGCATTGGGCGATGACAAGCGAGCATGGGCCGTGGCTGTCACCGGCAATGGATGTTCACGGGCTTCGGGTTGCGGAACGCCCAGGACTTGCCAGCGAAGGTAATGGTGATGGGCCCGGCCGAGGCCAACATATCAGTGATGCGGTGAAAAAGGGCGGGATCTGTTCGCTTGAAAATACTTCCATATTCCACGGCAGCAACCTGTCCACCGGCATCCGAGCTGAAGCGCGCCTGGCCGGACATCTGCACGTTGCCGCCGATCTCAAAGCTCATGTAGCCGGCGTTTGGTCCTCTGGTTTCCTCCATGTCGCAGACCACGAACAGCTGCATGTCTTTGACGGTCAGGGTGTGGTAATAGGTTCCCCGCTCGAACCCGCCGGTTCAGCCATCTGCGACGGCGGGCATCGCGCCGGCGCCGAAGGCGGCGGCGACCGGCCAGGCTTTAATAAAATTCCTCATTAAATCCTCCATTGACCAATGCACGCGGAACGATAGTTGCGAACGGCACAAGGTCAATGCCGCCGGCGCCAGTCAGCCGGCTTCTCGAAAGGCCCAGCCCAGATACCGCAACGGGCGGCCCGGGCCCTCTGCTCCGCATCGCGATAAAGGGCCTTGCGGTCACAGTATCGCACAGCCAGGCCAGTCTCGATCATCCATTCTCCCAGGTCGCGGCCGGCGGCGTGGCATTGGCCGATGGTCCGCGCGTAGCGGTCACGGCCGCTTACGGTGCATGCCACCGTGGCCCGGCCGATCTTATCGGCCAGAGCAAACGCGGCGCCATGGCCGCAGCGCCAGGACTTTCCGCCTGCCGAGAAACAGGTCTGCCCTGCCTCCGGCGCGTCGATCCCAGCTAGACGGACCCGTTTACCATGAATTTCAATCGTGTCGCCGTCGATCACAGTGGCCTGGCCAGCGATTCCGACAGCGCACGCCATCGTGGGGGCTAAGAAAACCCAGAACGCGAGAGGAACTGCCAGGCGCATCCTGTGCCCTTAGCACACGTTTCAGATAGCCAGATCATCGAGGCTTGCGCCGTTGGCCAACTGATCCCTCACCCATTGCGGCTGGCGACCGCGGCCGGTCCAGGTCTGGGAAGCATCTTCCGGGTTGGCGTATTTTGCGACCACAGGCTTCTTCGACGTAGCGGAATTGAGAAGGTCCGTCAGTTTGAAACCGAACTTCTCGGCGACCTCTTTGGCGGCATCGACCGCCTTCTGCCTTTGCCGCGACTCGAAGTCGTTGATCGCGCGCTCCACTTTTTGCTTCATATCGCGAAGCTATTTCAGGTCCATGCTTTCGAGATCTATGCTCATTTCACATCCTTGCCGCCAAGATCAACTGGTGATGCAGAGATAGAGCAACATGGCCTGGAAGGAAACGGCTTACTGTGAGCTGCGAGATTACATTCGCTCTTAAAAAGGTTCCGGGTCCGCATAGATCACGGCGGTCCCAGCAGCCAATTCGGTAGCAACCGTTAAGGCAGTATCCCGATCCTCGACGATGCAAGACGGCACAATCTCATCCTCGCCAGGCACATCGCCATAAAATGGCCCCTGGACAATCCATCGCCCATCAAACCCGGGACCGTGGACCTGGACGTTCAGAACGTCATCAGCAATCTCATCCGGCATGTCCTCGATGATTGCCATGGCTTCATTCCTCTCCGGTATCGGTTAGAACGCCGATGCCCCGCCTTGCGATCCGCATACGCTCGGCCGGGTAGGGCCGCAGCAGCGCGGCCGCCTCGGCCGGCGAGCCGCACAACCAGGTCTCATAATCCTGGGGATCGAGGATCACCGGCATCCTGGTGGGATGGACAGGCTGGACCAGCTCGTTGGGCGTGGTCGTCACCATGGTATGCGTGATCCAGCTGCCTTCCTCGCCCTCGATGCCGGGCTGACCGTGCCGCCAGAGGCCGGCGAAGGCGAATAGCGGCCGCGCCTCGTCACCGATCAGCGCAAACCAGAAATCCTCGGCCGGGTTGCGACCCTTCGCCTCGCGGAAGCTGGTGCCAGGCACAAGGCAACGCCGGTTCAGAAAGCTGTCTTTCCAAAGGCCGGATTTGGTCAGCTTGTCGTCGCGGGCGTTGTTCCAGGCGTCCGGTTTCAGGGACTTGCCGGTCTTGGTCGACACTTTCGGTGTCAAAAATCCCCAATGAGCCGTGACCAGCTCGCGACGGCCATCCGCGCCGAGGCGGACGATGGGCGCCTCGTATTTCGGCCAGATCGCCGGCAGAGGGGCTGCGTTGCCAAGGTAATCACGGGTCGGATCGACCTGGAAATGCCTTCGGGTGCTATCCTGGGCCGCCAGCATGGCATATAGGTTGCACATCACTACGCCTTTCGGTTGCAAGTCACGGCTCGTTGGTGGATAGGAGCGCCCGCAAATTTTCCCTACAGCTACGGACCACAGAATGATCGTCCTGACGGATGCGCAAGTGCAAGCACTCAGAGCCTTCCTCGAAACTTTCGACCTGCACGCATCGGGCGTTTGGCCCGAAATCGAGGAGGGGATGCATGAAGATTTTGGCATCGAGGATCCGGCCAGCGCCCTCGAGGACGTGCTGCGAGCCCTGCGTAGTCACCATTCATAAGCGTCCCCTATAGGCTTCGGCCAGCAGACCGGCCACCCGGCCGAGTTCTGCAACCCGCGACCCCGGCGCTGCGATTGCGGCGCCGCGCGCCCAGGCCGCGCGCAGCATCGCGCCTTTCGGATGATCCCGGCTGGCGAGATCGAGCGCCAGGCCCACGTCAATATCTTCTCGCGGATCATGCAGCGCCGCACGCCGCGCGGCGCGCTTGAGCGTCTCCAGGGCATGCAACAGTTCCTCGCGGCCGGCGATCTGTTCGCTCCACGATCCCCCGAATGCCACATTGCGCAGTTGACCAGCCCTGTCCATTTTGCCCTCTTGAATCAGGAGAACAAAGATAGAACATCGGGGGCGAACTGACCATCCGCCAAATCTGGTGCCATGCCCCCTTTCCGCGTCCTCTATCTCGATATGAACTCGTTTTTCGCTTCGGTCGAACAGCATCTCGATCCGGCGTTGCGTGGTCGGCCGGTGGCGATCACCGCCGTCGATTCGGGGGCTGGCGCCTGCGTTGCGGCCAGCTACGAAGCGAAAGCCTATGGCGTGAAAACCGGGACGCGGGTGGCTGATGCGCGCCGCATGTGCCCTGGCATCGTCTTTCGGCCGAGCCGACACAGGCTCTATGTGCGCTTCAATCTCGCCATCGCTGACGTGCTGGACCGCCATGCCGAGCTGACCCATATCCGCAGCGTGGACGAATTTCAGCTAGCGTTGTCGGGCGATGCGCAGACCCTCGATGGCGCAGCCGAGCTGGTTGCGCGTCTGAAAGCGGCTGTGGCGGCCGAGGTCGGGCCATGCCTGCGCTTCAGTGCTGGCCTTGGACCGAACCACTTGCTGGCTAAAATCGCCGGAAAATTAGAGAAGCCGAATGGATTCCAGTGGCTTAGTATCGAAAATATGCCAGATCGTATTGCCCACCTGGCACTGGACGATCTGCCTGGGATTTCACGCTCCATGAAGGATCGACTGATGCGCGCGGGCGTCTATGACGTGCCCCAGCTCTGCCAGCTCGATCCGCGTCACGCCCGGCTGATCTGGCGATCGGTGGAGGGCGAGCGTTTCGTTCGGATGCTTCAGGGAATGGATATTCCGCTGACTGCGACCCAGCGCGGTGGCTTTGGTAACAGCAAGATCCTGTCGCCCGAGTTTCGCGATCCGCGCCGAGCCTATCGTGTCGGCCGCTGGCTGGTCGAAAAGGCCACTGCCAGGCTACGCCGCGATGGCCGCGTGGCCAGCCGGTTCAGTCTGTCAGTCTCGATGTTGGCCGGCCCGGTCTGGTCGCGCGGAGTAAGTTGCTTCCCGAACCAGGACACGGCCTTTTTCCTGCGCCTGCACCGCGCGCTGTGGCGGTCACTGTGGCGCGACGGGCGCCCGGGCCAGGTGATCGCAGTCAGCGTCCAGCTCGGCAATGTTGGGTTGCTAACCGAGCGCCAGGGCGACCTGCTCGCTCCCCTCCGCCCGGCCGAGCGGACGCGCGGCGAACAGGTGTCTGCCGCGGTAGATCAAATCAATGCGCGGTTCGGAGACGGCGCGATCACCTATGGGATCAACGCGCCGCACCCAGGCTTTTTCGAGAGAGGCTAGGCAGCGGGCGGAAAAATCACTGGACGCCCTGCCGCCTCGACGATCTGGTAGCTCGCCGCAAGCAAATCATCTAGGGCCATCGACGTCTCGACGCCGAGCCTTTCGCGGATTGGATCAGTCACATCCTGCGGCGCATCGCCAAGGCTCATAAGGGCGGTATGCAGCTGTGCGAGCAGTTCGTTTGGAATCTCTGCCATGATCGTTCCCTCTCGATTTGCAACTAAACGCGCGAAGAGCACTCGGGTTCAGCGCCGATGCGTAACAATAGGGCACACCTTGAAAGACAGATCGTGATACGGTCTATCATCTGTAACATTTGCCTATCAGATCAAGCAAAGTTACAGTAGCGTCATTGCATCCACCCTATTGTGACAGACGGACATGGCCCGGATCGGATATGCACGCGTCAGCACCGCTGACCAGGACCTTGAGATTCAAAAGGAGCGCCTGGCCGGCGCCGGGTGCGAGATCATCCGGACAGAAATCGGCAGCGGGGCAACCCGCGCCGGCCGGACTGAACTAGAAACCATCATGCAGTTCATGAGGGAAGGTGACGAGTTGGTCGTGCATCGGCTCGATCGCCTCGGCCGAAGCACTCGCGATGTTCTCAACCTGGTGCATGACCTCGATGAGAAGAGGGCCGCGCTCCGCGTCCTGGAACCTGATGTGTCCACCGCCGGCGATCTCGGCCGGCTGGTGGTGACGATCCTCGGCATGGTGGCGGACATGGAACTGCGCTTCATCCGCGACCGGCAGCGCGCCGGCATCGAGGCAGCGAAGAAGCGACAGGTCTACAAAGGCCGCAAGAAAGCGGTCGATGACGCCGAAATTCGCAGGCGTGTGGCCGAAGGCCAGTCGAAGGCAGCTGTAGCGCGCGACCTGGGCGTATCCAGGATGACCGTCTATCGCGCCCTCGCCGGCGCCGCCGCGTCAGAAGCTCCTGCTGCATAATGCCGACGCGCCAGCTCATTACCGGCGTTCTTCAACGGCATCGGGATAATTGGCCGCGGCCTTTTCAGCCACCCCGAGGTCATTTGCGCGCTTCCAGAATGCCTGATGAGTCTTCGACACTTCCTGAGCTCGCTCGAACACGGCAAGCCGTGTGCCGTCCATGCAGACGAAATACTCGGTTAACTCACTGAAGTATCGCTCGAAATCTTCCGAAACCATGTCTGCGTAGGCTCGAAAGCCATCGTCGTCGGATGGGACATAGGGTTCCTCCGGCGGCAAGCAGACTGCGTTCGGGCTGCCGCTCTGCGCCATGACCGGCGATGGTAACAGAGCCATCCCTGCCATGAGCATCGGAATCAATCTGGGCATGCTGTGGTTCTCCTTCTCTCGACCTGGTCAACCTGCGAGCGCAACAAGTTGAACGGCGCATCGCAAGTTTGGCATGTCCTGTGAGAGCACATGCGGTCCTTGCCGAATACTAGGCTCAGGACTCATAGCCAGAACAACACGGTCGCGGCCAACGCGATGGCAGAGAGGAACACCTTCGGGCATCTATCGTAGCGGGTCGCTACGCGGCGCCAGTCCTTGAGCCTGCCGAACATGATCTCGATCCGATTGCGGCGTCTGTATCGGCGCTTATCGTATTTCACGGGGACAATCAGCTCCGCCATATGACACGGATGCAGTTGGTGCGGACACTGGCCGCCTGGCGTCCGGATCTGACAGCCTATCGTGAAGTCGAGGCCGCCTATCGCATCAGCCTCAAGTCGCTCGCCCGTCGCTATATCGAACTGCACGATGAGATTGCCGACCTCGACATGATGATCAAAGCGATTGTCGAGGACCTGGCCCCTGAACTCGTCGCCCGCAACTCCATCGGCCACAACGGCGCCGCTCAACTGCTGCTTACGGCGGGCGACAATCCGGAACGCCTCAAGTCCGAAGCCAGCTTTGCCGCTCTGTGCGACGCCAGCCCGGTCCCTGCATCATCAGGGAAGACCGTCCGACATCGTCTGAACCGCGGGGGCGATCGCGCGGCCAACAGCGCGCTGCACATCATTGCGATCGGCCGGCTCAGGACCGATGAGAAAACCAAGACCTATGTGGCCCGGCGCATCGCCGAAGGGCATAGCAAGCTGGAAGCCATCCGCAGCTTGAAACGCTACATTGCACGCGAGGTCTTCGGTATCATCATGCGCCGACAGCAGGACATCAACCGCACTCGCATTGCCGCTTGACAAACAGAAGGGCGTCCGCGGCAGCCAGTATCTGTCGATCAAATACACAGAGCGACTGGCCGAAGCGGGCATCGAGCCTTCAGTCGGCAGCGTCGGCGACAGCTACGACAACGCGCTGGCCGAGACGATCAACGGCCTGTTCAAGGCTGAGGTCATCCACCGCCGTGGCCCGTGGCGCAGCTTCGAGGCCGTCGAATACGCAACCCTCGAATGGGTCGACTGGTTCAACAACCGCCGCCTGCTGGAGCCGATCGGGAACATCCCGCCCGCAGAAGCCGAGGCCAACTTCTACGCAGCTGTGGAAACTGAACCCATGGCCGCGTAACTAACATCAATCAGCCTTCGGCAAAGCCGGCGCGGTTCAGTTTTCGCCAGTCGCTTCTGCTTCACCAGAAGCGACAGCGCCTGGAAGCGACGGCCACCGGCCGGGATTTCGAACATGCCGGTCTGGACCCCGTCGGCATCGAGCATGGGCCGGACGTTCAGGCTCTGCAGGAGCCCGCGCCGGGCGATGTCCTCGGCCAGTTCCTCGACCGAAACACCCGCCTTGATGCGTCGCACGTTGGACTGGCTCAGCACGAGCTTGTTGAAGGGGATGTCCCGCGACGGGGACAGGGTGATGTTCTGGGCTGCTTTCGCCATCAGATCTTCTCCACGACGGGCGCCGGAAGCCACTCTCCCGATCTCACTTCCCGTCACCCCTCAAACCCCCAACCTTTTCCTCTCTTCGTCAGTCTTGACCGCGGTCAAGACGTGCAAGTTGGATGCTCTATGCCTTCATGATCGTTTCAAAGTATGCCTCGGGCTGCCTGATCGCTTCGCCTTTTCCCAACAGGTAGTCCAAGATCAGCAAAAGCCGTCCAGCCCCAGCTTTCTGAAGACCACGCATCAGTTTTTCTTGGCGTATTCTAAGCAATCGACCGATGTCGAAGAGAACGCGGTTGAGGGCTTCGCTTGTTCGTGGAGGGTCTGGGAAGAAGTCCGCGACATGTGAAAAGTCCGTCCATGCCATTTTTGCCGGGTCCCGGTTCATGGTCGGTGCTCCAACGCTTTGGGAAGCGTTGGTCTGGTTCACGTGCGTGTCTTTCTTAATATGTTCTTTTTTTACAGACTCTATCTGCCGGTCATTTTGTCCGTTCCTGGCGGACATTTCGCTCGCGCACTCACGGCCGAGGGTTTGGTCTTGCGATTGCTCTCGGTCCGCACGGGTGTTTGAATCGTGGCACTCTCCGTAGCTCGGTTTGGCATTGGCTCCGAGCTCGCGGAGACCAGCGATGATTTGCAAGACTGTGTCGGCAGTCAGGGTTGCTCGACGAAGCAGGTTTCGGATCGTTTCCAGTGAAGCCCGCCGTGCGTCATGGAGCTGTTCGTCCTTTAGGAGGGACGCGCGCAGCGCTAGCGCTTCTGCCTTGAGGGAGCGGAGGCGTTCACGCTCTTCCGTGACCTTCGATGCTCTGGCTGCAAGAGCGTCGTGGCTCTGCATTAGCGGACCCAAGTCGATCCCAAACGCATCCCTGATGATCCCTCCGTAGCGGAGAGGGAAGCGTTTCCCGTTCGCTGAACTCTTTCGCTGGATGAGTCCCGCAGCCTCAAGGCGCCCCAGGCAGCGGCGAAGCGTTCTTTCATCAATGCCGTTTGCGCGCTCTGATAAGGAGGCGTTTGAAGGAAACACAACGGTCAGCTTGCAGTGTGTTTCACCAGAGTTGGGGCTCTGATCGCGCGGAAGAAAGCTGATGAGCGCTGTCAGTACCGTGACGTCGTTGCTCGTGAGGCTCAGGTCTTTCCGAAGAACCCGCACCGGCCCCAGAAGCTCGTAGGGGTTAGGGCAGGCATTAGCTGCCTGTTCCGCCAAGGCGGTTCGTGCTTGAGTGACATGTCTCATGGTGTTTCGGAAGAAAAAGCTTCCCCGTTCACCGCGAGCGGTGTTGAACTCGATTCGTTTTGGGGGTATCAATCAGGTGTCGAGACTGATTGAGGCCCTTCGGAAGCACCGCTTTCGGGGGGTCTTTCCTTTTCTAGCCGTTCCTCCTTTCGTTTTCTGCTCGTTGCTCTTGATGTCTTGACCGCGGTCAAGACACGGGGTCGTCACTTTGGGCCGTCTTGACCGCGGTCAAGAAGCTCTCCGATCAGCTTTCGGACGGCCTCTTCGACGCGTGGGGCAAGATCAGCGTCCACATCGATAGTGATGCGATTGCCTTTGCGGCCGATCTTCACGCGCTCGCCTGGCTCAGCCTTGGGCGGAGTTGTCTTGGTGGCCGTGAGCAGCGTAACCGCTGCGTCAAGCCGCTCTGGGCCAGGCAAGCTACGGGGGATTTCGCGGGCGACTTCCTTGGCTCTCGAGACGTCCTTCTCGCACAGCCTGAAAAGCTTCTCCCAGACCCGCCGACCAACGCCATGTGCTGGTCCGATGGCCTGGATCAGCTCCATCGGAATGCCCGTCGCGATACGGTTCATCCGAGAGACGAGAGACTCATCGATCTGGAGTGCCCGATAGGCGATGGTCTGGGCGTTCTTGCGCGTCTCGTCTGTTTTCCCAAGTTCTCGAATGATGCCGGCGACGAACAAAGCCCTCTCGATAAACGAGGGGTCTTGGCGGGCATTGTTCTCCACGCCCTGGGCGATCAGTGCTTCCTCTTCGGTCATTTCCATGACCGTGGCGCGCACCTTCTGACCAAGTTCACGACAGGCGAGAAGCCTGCGGCGCCCATAGACGATCTCAAGTGCGCCATCTTGGGTTCGGCGGACAAGAATGGGGACCTTTTGCCCATGCTCCCGGATCGAGGACACAAGTTCCTCGAGGCCATCGCTCGGATCGATACGGTCCATGACCGCGGACATCCGCACGGTGCTCGGGTCGATCAGGCGCGTGGCGTGTTTGTCTTCCTCGAGCACGGACGCTTGCGCACGAGCGATAGTTGGGCTCGTGCGCTTCAGATCAAGATCCGCACCTTCGTCCGGCGCTGCAGCATTGCCCATCGCGTTCTTAAGTGAATCTC
The DNA here is from genome assembly GCF_046335115.1 of Paracoccus sp. P2. Lineage (NCBI taxonomy): Bacteria > Pseudomonadati > Pseudomonadota > Alphaproteobacteria > Rhodobacterales > Paracoccaceae > Paracoccus > Paracoccus sp. P2. The sequence goes on from NZ_JBGOSN010000002.1 coordinate 231,564, forward strand.
CGAAGACCTTACGCGCCATGGCTACGCCCCCATGCCTTGAGGATTTCGCGCTCAACTTCGTCGGTAACGCGCGAAACGGACTCGATTGCACGCTCGTAGGTTCTGCGGTTCACGTCGCGAGGTTCGACCTCAAAGATGCTCTGCTGGGTGTTTGCAGCATCGCCTACGGCCGTCGACTTCAGGAACTCGGCCGGGAGTACCGCATCGCCGAGCACCGTCCGAAGCAGAGACGAGATCTGGACCTGTGGACCGTCAGTATTCTCGTAGCGGGTGATCAGCACGCGGACGAAGTTCAGACCGTGTTCGGGAGCATGCGCCTCGACGACACCCATCAGGTTGCTCGCCATACCGAGGAAGCTCGCCAGGGACATGACATCAAGCATGGACGCGTTGAGCGGGATCAGGACCCCGGTGGAGGCAAAGAGGGCAGAGATCACCGAAAAATTCAGCTGAGGCGGGGTGTCGAAGATCACCACGTCATATCTGTCCAGGACAGGCTCAAGTGCTTCGCGGATACGGCTGTGGAACGTGGTGGCTCCGTGTCGGAAACTTAGTGCGACTTCGAACTCGTACTCCATGATGTCCATGGATGCCGGGATAAGGTCGACCGTCGGGAAGTTCGTCTTGCGAATGATATCGGAGGCGGGCAGGGGACCTTCCGATCGGATCAGATCGTAGGAGGTCGGCATGTCCGGATCGAGTTCAGGGGTCACCCCGAACAGGTTTGTTAGGCTTGCCTGGCTGTCTAGATCGATCAACAGGACCCGATAGCCGCGAAGGCCCAGTAGCTGACCAACATGAGCTACGGTCGACGTTTTTGCGGACCCTCCCTTCAGGTTGAAGATTGTCACGACCTGGCACGGTTCGCCGGCTCTTCTGTGAGGGTGCTCATCGGGCTTAATCCTGCCCGTCTCAAGAAGGACGCGTTGGGCCTCGACCATTTCCTCGGCAGAGAAACTGCGGCGGTTGCCACCCTCGAGTATACCTTCGGGAAAGCCTTCGAGGTTTGACACATGGTGGCGGAAGGTGTTCTGGTTGAGCCGTAGGAGATCTGCCGCTTCCCGCATCGCGAAGCGGCGAAGACCCTTCTGGGCATCCGGTGGAAAAGTCTCCTGAGCATGTTCTCGCAACCGGCTACCAAGCCGCTTGGACATGACATCGAATCTTTGAGAGGCTCGTATCCCGCTCATCACTGCCCTCAAGTCTTTATTGTTTTGTAGACCTTAACAGTTTTGGTGAGTAAATCCAGCCCAAACCGTTGAACGGCGTATGCGCGTTGAAGGGGCTGATTTCTGACGAGAGAAAACCATTAAGTATCAGTGCGTTGGGTGGCCTTGTTCGCAGCGTACTTCAACAGCTCGTGGGTCGTGGCGTCGTGGCCACAACATGTATTGTGGACGCCTACGGACTGCAGATCATAAGAATCGCATGGCGATTCCCGCGACTTCAATCAAGCAGCCCCAGCCTCTCGGCTCGCTCCAACAGCATCTTCACGGATGACGGCTGCCAGCTGGTCCGCCCACGCGGCGTCCGCTCCCGCATTTTCTCGAGCCTGTTGCAGATTTCTTGCAGCGTAATCTCCGGGTTTGCGCCCTTGATGCCGGCAACGATGGCCGGCAAACGGTCGTCGGTATCGCGGCGACCGGCACGGCCCAACACGGTTTCGTCCAAGAACCCATCCCGCACATACGCGTTCACAGCGCGGAGCAATCGGCTTTGTGTCCACTGACGTTCATGGGGCAGGGGAGCGTTGATGATGCGCAGCACGTCCTCCCAGGCCATGTCGGGCCGCAGGCGACGAACGTGCGGTACCCAGTCCTGTGCCGTCTCGTTCAGGCGATCCATGTAACCGTCTTGCCTCGCCAGCCGCACTTTGCGAAGCGCCGCGGGATCGCGGGCGCGCAGTCCCGGGTTGCCGCCGATCCGACCCATGCTGCGCGCCGAGGCCAGCCCCGCCTTGGTGCGTTCGCGGATCAGGGCGCGCTCGAACTCGGCCGCGGCGCCGAGAACTTGCAGGGTGAACTTGCCCTGCGGCGAGGACGTGTCGATCGGATCGGTCAGCGAGCGAAAAAAGGCACCTTTCGCCTCCAGCCGCTCGATGACCTCCAGCAGATGCGACAGCGATCGCGCCAGACGATCAATGCGCACGACGACCAGCGTATCGCCCTTGCCTATCCGGTCCAGCACGCGGGCAAGCACGGGCCGGGCGCGGTTTCCGCCCGAGGCCTGCTCCTCGTGGATCTCGACGCAGCCCGCGGATTTCAGGGCCTGCGACTGGGGCAGGGGGGTCTGATCCTCGGTCGAGACGCGCGCGTAGCCGATCAGGGGCATCAAAACAGGCCGTTTGCAGTTTAAGGTATCATAAATAAACGACCATTTGTAAACGGAAGCAAGAGCGCTCTTTATGGCCGAGGTCAGCAAAATGCCCTTGGTTTCCTATGGCTGCGCGCGTTCAGAGATATCTCGCGAGCAGTCGCGCGCGCGTGCTATAAAGGGAGTACAGGCGCACCACGAGAAAACCCTTGGGTAAAAAGCAAAACATACGTATTTTGCACATATGAAGCCTCACGTATCTGCTCCATATGGCATTTCTGACGACCCTCTGACCGGGGTGGAAGAGGCCGCGGAGAGATCCGAAGACGATCTGTGGTTCCTGCCTGGTCCGATCGAAGACGAGCCCGACGATCTGCCGCCCGTCCTCAGGGCCGAACCCCGCGAGACTGCAATCCTTGACGACTGGCGCAAAGCCGAGGCGGACAATGCCGCGCGGCTCGCCCGTGTCGCAGGTCGGCTCGGTGGGCTGGACGAGCGGTTGCGGAGGGGGCCTGAGGGTTGGCGCCACAGGCTCGCCCTGATCGAAGCGGCCGACCTAAGTTGGTTCGTAGGCGACCGCATCGGGGCGGATCGACTGGCGCTCTGGATCGCCCTGCGCCTGTCTGGAGTTCAAGACGATACTGCCGCCTTGGCACGGGTCGGATGGGCGGTGCGGCGTCTGACGGGAGGGCCAGGGCCGGAGGTGGACCTGGCCGCTTTTGTGGATCGCCGTGACCCCGAGAACTTGGCGGGTGAGGCGGAACCCTTTGCGGATCGCGCGGGCGGTTGGCTGGACCTGATGGCGCAAGCTGCCGATCTGCACCCGATCAGCCGTGCCTGCATGGGCTTTCACATTTGGAACTTGGCCGGTCTCGGGCAGCACGGAGACCGGATGGAAGCGGCTGTCACGTCCGCGCGGATCGCAGCCAGTGAGGGAAGAGGGGCTATCTTTGCGCCACTGGCCATGGGCGGGGCAGGGGGCCTTCGTGCCTCTGGCCGACCCGCCGACCGTTTGACGCGCTGGCTAGACGGGATGGAAACGGCTTGCCTGAGCGCGATCCGGCACCTCGACGACGTTGAGGTATGGGCTGCGCGAGCGGAGGTAGAGATGACCTCACTCTCGGGCAGAACGCCCAAAGCCTTGCGCGCGGCACTTACTGAATGGCCACTCGTCTCTGCCCCGATCGCCGAGACAATGACCGGCGCCAGTCGCGCCGCCGTTCAGCGTAACCTCGCTTGGATGGAGGCGCGACACCTTATCCGCGAAGTGACCGGGCAGGGTCGATACCGGATGTGGCGTATCGCTGAAGCGCGCGAAATCGAAAGACGGTCAAACACGAACAGGCCAAGGAAAGTTTCGCCGAATAGCTCTTTCGAGAAGAAGGCCGGATAAAGATGCGTAGGGGTATTGAGTCTTGCTCGCAGCATTCAAGAGATAGATCGTGTCAAGAGGTGGGCAAGATACGCTGTACTCTCGTAATTTCTTGCGACGCAGGTTGCGTCGATTAATTGCTTTGGTTTTGAGGATTTTATGCGCGCACTGCACACCGCCGACTGGCATATTGGTCAAACCCTGAACGGCTGGTCCCGTGAGCGTGAGCACGAAGTGTTCTTCGCCCGGCTCGCCGACGTCCTGGAAGAGGAGGACATCGATCTCCTCCTCGTCGCTGGTGACATATTTGACAACACCAACCCATCAGGCGAGAGCCAGCGACTCCTCTATCGGTCCCTCGCAGAGTTCAAGCGTCGGCGCCCACGACTTGTCACCGTGATCTCGGGCGGCAATCATGATCCCGCCCTGCGTCTAGAAGCACCCGCCGATCTGTTTGAAAGTCTTGATATCCACGCGATTGGTACCGTGCGAAGACAAGCTGGCGTTTTGGATGCACGTGAGCATCTCGTCGCCATCCCAGGCCCAAACGGCGCTCCCGCTCTTTACGTTCTGGCGATCCCCTTCCTCCGTGCGGCCGACCTCACGGGCGTTACCTTTACAGACACAGAGACCGGGCTCAGCATTGAAGCCGCAGCACGGTCCTTCCATGCGGAAATCGTTGCAGCCGTCGAGCAGATCGTGGGTGATCTGCCCCTTATCGCTACTGGGCACCTCCACTGCACGGGTGGCATTGAGAGTGAAGGCGCCGAGCGCCGGATTCTGATCGGCGGCTCGCATGCGGTGCCGCCGGACATCTTTCCTCCTCGCCTTGACTATGTTGCCCTCGGCCATCTCCATGGGCCACAGAGCCTTGACGGCGGCCGCGTCCGATATTCCGGAAGTTGCTTTCCGCTTTCGGCTTCCGAAATCCGTTACAGTGGGGTCTGCTGCCGGACGGTGCTAAATCCTACGCTAAGCTCTTTTCGGCCACCTGTACTCCCCTGTGAGTAAGATGTGCGCCCATCCGAGGGGCGAGATGTG